>NZ_JBHYHC010000030.1:0-82752 GCF_042738955.1 Umezawaea sp. NPDC059074 | reverse complement strand
GCGAAAAAGGGTGGGGGCGCAAAAACAATCGGGGGTCGGCCGGGGTGGGGGTTAAAAGAAGCCTCCGGATCGGCTGGAGAGAGGTGCGGTGCGAGTGCCGGCCGGGGGCCGGAGGATTAGGAGTGCGGTTGAGATTTGTGCAGCTCAGTGGTGGTCTTGTGGGGGAGTAGGAGGGCTGCGCTTGCGATGGTGAGTAGTGAGAGGGTGATTGCGTTTAGTGCTTGGTCTGTGGGTTGGTACATGGTGAGGTGCTGTAGGTGGTAGATGAGGTGGAGGGTGTTGAAGATTGTCCATGCTGTGCCGGTGATGCGTGTGGCGAAGGTGTCTTGTGGCCTTGTTGCTGTTGCGAGGCTTAGTGCTGTTAGGGCTAGGTACATCGCGCCCACGTCTTTGGTGAGGTGCTGGTTGTAGGGCCCTAGTGCTGGTAGCCAGTGGTGGCCTGGGCCGGGGAAGGTCGTGTACCAGGACTCTGGGGCGAAGTAGGCCCAGGTGCCTACGTAGGCGGCGGTAACGCCGAGCAGGAGTAGTACGACACGGCGGTAGGCGGGGGTCATGTCTCTGGGACGAGGTGGGGTCCCTCGGTGTGACGGGTGGGGTGGTCCACACCATTTGTGCTGGTCGGCGGGGATGTCTTGTGGTGGTAACAGGGTGGACACCGGTTCTTGACACTGGTGTGTGGCGCTGCGCACACTCCCAGGCCTGGGAGCGCTCCCAGTTCCCGTGGGTCCAGGTAGAGGAGTCGTGTTGTGTCGTATCGCCTGCGCGCCAGAGCGTTGGGTTGTGTTGTTCTGCTCGTCGTCGCGGGTGGGGCCTGTGGGGCGGGGGAGGAGAGCAAGGGGGCTGTCGCGGATGTGGAGTTGTCCATCGCGACGTTCAACGAGTTCGGGTACGAGGATCTGTTGAAGCAGTACCAGGACACGCATCCGCACGTGCGGATCACGCACCGGAAGACCGGCAAGGCCGACGACCACCACCAGACGATGTTCACGCAGATGGCGTCCGGGACCGGGTTGGCCGATGTCGAGGCGGTCGAGGAGGGGTGGATCGCGCAGGTCATGGCGAAGTCCGACCAGTTCAACGACCTGAACAAGATCGGGCCCTCCGACGTGACGGCCGAGCGGTGGTTGCAGTGGAAGTCGGATGCCGCGAGCAACCGCGACGGTGAGTTGATCGGGTACGGGACGGACATCGGGCCGATGGCGATGTGCTACCGGCGGGACCTGTTCGAGGCGGCTGGGTTGCCGTCGGATCCGGAGGCCGTCGGGGCGTTGTTCGGGACGTGGGAGAGCTACTTCGCGACCGGTGACCGGTTCGTGGCGAACTCGGACAAAGCCTGGTTCGACAGTGCGTCGCAGGTGTTCAACGCGATGGTCAACCAGAACAAGGTCGGGTACTACGACCTGGACGACAAACTGGTGCTGGAGTCCAACACCGCCGTGAAGGCGGATTGGGACCAGGTGACGGCCGCTGTGGAGAACGGGCAGTCGGCGAACCTCGTGGCGTTCAGCAACGAGTGGAACACCGCGTTCAAGAACGCCGCCTTCGCGACCAAGACCTGCCCCTCGTGGATGCTCGGCGTGATCGAGGCGCAGTCCGGGCCGGAGAACGAGGACAAGTGGGCCGTCACGGCCGCGTTCCCCGGTGGTGCGGGCAACTGGGGCGGGTCGTTCCTGACCGTGCCGAAGCAGAGCAGGCACCCGAAGGAAGCCGCCGAACTGGCCGCGTGGCTGACCGCGCCGGAGCAGCAGATCAAGGCGTTCACCGCGAAGGGCACGTTCCCGAGCCAGAACGAGGCGCTGCTGTCGCCCGCGCTGCTCAACCAGACGAACCCGTACTTCGGCAACGCCAAGGTCGGCGCGCTGTTCGCGGAGCAGGCCAACAAGGTCCCGGCCGCGCAGCACAAGGGGCCCGCTGCCGGGCAGATCCAGGACAAGGTGTTCGGCGACGCGCTCCAGGCCGTGGAGCACGGCACGAAGGTCGAGTCGGCGTGGAAGCAGGCTCTTGCGGAGGCGGAGAAGCTCGCGAAGTAGAGCGGGTCAGGTGAAGACCTTCGCCAGTTCGACGCGGGAGCGGATGCCGAGCTTCGTGAAGATGTTGCGCAGGTGGTGCTCGACGGTGCGCTGGCTGAGGAACAGGCGCGCGGCGGCTTCGCGGTTGGTCGCGCCCTCGGCGACGAGCCGGGCGATCTGCGACTGCTGCGGTGTCAGTTCGGCGGCCCGTCCGGCTTTGGGGGCGGTGGTGGGTTCGCCCGCGAGGCGCAGTTCGGCGCGGGCGCGGTCGGCCCAGTAGTCGGCCTCGTGGTGCTCGAAGTGGCGGACGGCGTCGCGCAACAGTTCCCTGGCCCGCTTGGGTTTGCGGGTGCGGCGCAAGCGGGTGGCGTGGAACAGCTCCGTCTTCGCCAGCTCCATCGTGGTGCCGCTGGCCTGGTGCAGGCGGATCGCCTCGTCGAAGTGCTCCTCGCCCTCCTGGCCGCCGGAGACCAGCGCGTGGCAGCGGTGGGCGAGCGCCAAGCGTCCTGGGCTGCCGGTGCTGCGCGCCCAGCTGTCGTAGCGGCGCAGGGCCCGGTCGGCGCTGCCCGGCCGTCCGCACGCCACCGCGGCCTCCACGAGGTGCGGCGCGGCCATGGCCTTGACGCCCGCGTGCACGCCGCCCGCCGCGATCGGCGGGATGCGGCGCAGCGCGTCGGTCGGCCGGTCGCGGGCGAGGTCGACGCAGACGAACGCCCACGCGCCGATCGTGCCGCACCGGCCGAGGCCGCGGTGGTCGATCTGCTCCCCGGCCGTGCCGATCCGGTGCACGGCGGTGTCGGCGTCGCCGCGCAGCGCGGCGAGCAGCGCCAGGACGACCAGGTGGTCGACGACGGCGTTGTGCTGCCCGGCGGCGGTCGCGGCGTGGACGCCCTCGAACGCCGAGGTGTGGGCCGCCGCGTGCTGGTCCGCCATCAACGCCGTCAGCGCGCGGCACGCCAGCGCCCACGGCACCAGCGTGGTCAGGCCGCTCTCGCGAGCCGCCGCGACGCCGCGTCCGGCCAGTTCGTGGGCCTTGGCGGCGTCGCCGAGGATGTAGGCCGCGTGCCCGCCCCAGATCTTGGACTGCGGGGTGGGGTCGAGATCGGCCAGTGCGACCACCGAGCGCAACGCGGGCAGCGCCTCCTCGTGCCTGCCCGCGTAGCTCGCGGCGGTGCCGACCAGGTGGTCGAGGGTCAACGCCGGTCCCGGTGGGTCGTCGGTGGAGCGGAGACCTGCGGCGATCTCGGCCACCTGGCCGTGCAAGTGGTGGTCGCCCGCGATGGCGGCGGCCTCACCGGCGAAGCCGAGTGCGGTGATCGCCAGGCCGCGGCGGGTGCTCAGGAGGTCTGCCGAGGCTCGCATGAGCCTGCGTGCGGCGGTGTCCGGCAAGCCCGCGCCGACGTCGAGGCCGCCCCGCACCACGTCGGCCAAGGCGCGCAACTCGGTGTGGTCGGACAGCGGTGTCGCCTCGCGCAGCAACGCCCGTGCGCGGACCGGGACCCCGCGTTTCCAGTGGTCGGCGGCTGATGCCACGAGCAGGCGTGCTCGTTCGTCCGAGCCGGTGGTCAACGTGGCCGCTCGTCCGTGGTCGCGTGCCGCGGCCGCGTAGTCGCCGCGACTTCGTGCCGCTCCGGCCGCTCGGGCCAGGGCATCGGCCTGCGCGTCTCGTGGTCCCGGTGTCAGTGCGGCCTCGTGCCAGGTGCGCCGTGGGCCGTCGGGCAGCACGTCCGCCAAGGCGGCGTGAGCGGCGTAGCGGAGTGACAGCGGCAGTTCGGTGCGGAGCGTCTCGCGCACCAGTGGCCGCGGGTCCATCAGGGCCACGGCCTCCTCGACGGCGTCGACGCCCACGTCCGGTAAGCGCACGAGCGTGTCGACGTCGACGTCGCCGTCCACCACGACCATCGCCAGCGCCCGTCGGGCGGCGGGGGAGAGGGCGTCCAACCGGGTTCGCAGCCGCCGTCGCAGCGAGCTGTCGGCGGGCAGGCTGGTCGGTGCGGGTGATGCCCCGCCGAGCTGCGAACTGCTCAACGAGCGGGACAACTCCACCAGCGCCAAGGGGTTGCCGCACGCCGTGTGCGCCAGGTCGTCGGCCAGTTCGGCGGACAGGCCCGGCCGCAGGTCCCGCAGCACCCGGACGCTCGTGGTGTGGTCCAGCGGCTCCAGTTCGACGCACGGGAGCCCGTGCGCGGAGCCCTCGGTCGCGATGAGCACCACGACCGGCTCGTCCTCGACCTCCCGCAGCAGGTCGAGCACCTGTGCCAGGTCCAGCAGGTGGGCGTCGTCCACGCACAGCAGGACCCGGCGGCTGTCACCGGTGAAGTCACCGGCCGCTTGCCGGGCCGCCCGCAGCAGCGACGTCTTGCCCGCCCCGGCCTCGCCGCGCAGCACCAACGCCCCGCCGCGCCCGGCCCGCGCGCGGTCCAGCACCGCGTCCACGGCGACGCGCTGCCTGTCCCGCCCGAGCAGCATTCCTCAGTTGTGCCACATCCCACCCACGACGGGAACCGCCACGAGTCGGGTGTTCCACCGATACCCGACACCGGGGAGGTTGCGGTCGGGCTTGCGGTGGACCGGCACATCCGCCGATGCGCGCACCGCGCCCGCTGCCGTTAGGTCAGCCGTGCTGACTCCCTGCGTCAGCTCCAAGGCACGAACGAGGAGCGATTCCCTGTGCGACTCCGTCACCTGATCCCCGCGCTGGCCGTCCTGCTGGCCGGTGTCACAGCGGTACCCGCCACGGCCGCCGCCAACCCCTACGAACGCGGCCCGGCCCCCACCACCGCCAGCGTCGAAGCCACCCGAGGCTCTTACGCCATCGCCACCACGACCGTCGCGCGCTCGGCGGTCTCGGGCTTCGGCGGCGGCACCATCTACTACCCGACGAGCACGGCGGACGGCACCTTCGGCGGCGTCGCCATCTCGCCGGGCTTCACCGCCTCCCAGTCCAGCGTCGCCTGGCTGGGCCCGCGCCTGGCCTCCCAGGGCTTCGTGGTGTTCACGATCGACACGACCTCGACCCTGGACCAGCCGGACAGCCGGGGCACGCAGCTGCTGGCGGCCCTGGACTACCTCACCGGCACCAGTTCGGTCCGCTCACGGGTGGACGCCACGCGGCTCGGCGTCATGGGCCACTCGATGGGCGGGGGCGGTTCCCTGGCCGCCGCGCGCACCAGGCCGGCGCTCCAGGCGGCCATCCCGATGACCCCGTGGCACACCACCAAGAGCTGGACGACGGTCCGCGTGCCCACCCTGATCATCGGGGCGGAGAACGACACCACGGCCCCGGTCTCGCAGCACGCGGAGCCGTTCTACACCAGCCTCACCACGGCGAGCGACAAGGCGTACCTGGAGCTGAACAACGCCAGTCACTCGGCCCCGACCAGCGCGAACACCACCGTGGCCAAGCACAGCATCTCCTGGCTCAAGCGGTTCGTGGACAACGACACCCGCTACGACCAGTTCCTCTGCCCCGGCCCGACGCCGGGGACCCTGGTGGAGGAGTACCGCAACACCTGCCCGCTCACCTGACCGCCGCTCCCTGCCTGACGCCGCGACGATCCCTCAGTCGTCGCGGCGTCGGCGTGCGACCACTACCTCAGTCGTCCTCGTCCGCCAGGTCGTCGACCTCGGTCACCTCGCGACCCTCGAACACCACCAGGACGCCCAGTTCGGACACACCGGGAGCCGCGCACTCCGCGAACCGGAGCACCCAGTCCCGTCCGGTGTGGAACGTGAACTCCGGATCGGACACCGCGGCGGCCACCTCGGCCCCGAGCGCCGAGGTCACCGCCTCGCGGGCGATCTCCAGCAGCGCCGCGCGATCGTCCAGCACGGACTCGATGAACCCGGTGTCCAGGTCGTCCACAGTGGAGGGCTCCTCCACGAGCACGGCCACCGCCGAACCACCGCTGGTGGTGGTCCAGCACCGGACCCCGTCCGGAGCACCCTCGATCGGCGCGAGTTCGCCCAGTCCGGGCAGCGACAACGTCATGCCCGCCAGCCTACGACCGCGCCGAACCACCTCTCCCGCCGGCCGCCGTCCAAACCTCGACGGGCCGAGAAAACCTTTGCACGTCAACAAAATCACCCCGGCACATTCCACTTCGGATGGACATCGCGCGCAGTCGGCCGAAGTTGCGCCGCCGAACGGCCCCAACCCCGTTTCGCCCCCACCCCCTCGGGTATCGCTGGGTCGGCCACCACCACCGCCGAACGGGGCCATCCGGCACACGACGAACCAGCCGGACCGTCGGCGGACAACCCATTCCCAGGAGGTTCCACCAGTGACGTCTGCACTGACCACCGCTCGTACGGCCCTGCTCGGCTCCCTGGCCGTCGGCGCTCTCGCGCTGGCCACGGCGGGTCCGGCTGCCGCGCAGCAGGACGACGCGGCGGGCACCCTCGCCGCGCCGTGCGTGCAGAAGGTCGCCGTCGTGAACAACGGCGGCTTCACGATGTCGTTCCAGCTCACCACCCGCGAGGGGTCGCTGACCCCGGCCACCGACGTCTACCCGATCAACCAGTGGCGCACGATCGACCTGGCCGCGACCGAGGTGCCCGAGGGCACCGACGTCCGGCCGCTGGTCCACGCGACGGCCGGTGACACCGTCGCGGGCAACACGTTCGTGTCCTACTGCCAGAACGGGCAGACGGCGACGTACTCGGCCAGCGGCACCACGCTGGACTACACCGTCACGCTGCTCAGCTGATTTACCGGGGAACCGGGGCGCCGCACGCCCCGGTTCCCCACCCCCTGGAAAGGGGCGGGAAAAAGGCGCGGAAATCCTGTTGATCCACCGTGGTTTGAAGTGAACGGCGGCCGGGCATTCCCCCACCAAGCAAGACGAGAGCGGCCACGGGAACACCGAGGCCGCGCGAAGAAGGAGAACTTCCGTGGGTGTGTTGGGTTGGATCGTCCTGGGTCTCATCGCCGGTGCCATCGCCAAGGCGATCATGCCGGGCAAAGACCCCGGCGGCATCATCGTCACGATGCTGATCGGCATCGTCGGAGCGGTCATCGGCGGCTTCGTCGGCAAGGCGCTGTTCGGCACCGACATCAGCACCTTCTTCAGCCTCAGCACGTGGCTCCTGGCCATCCTCGGCTCGCTCATCCTGCTCGGCATCTACCGGTTGGTGACGGGTAGGCGCGCGCACGCCTAGACCTCACAGGCGTGCACCCGGACCCCGGCGACTCCCCCCTGTCGCCGGGGTTCGTCATGTCCGGGGGAGCGGTTGGGCGGGAAGTCATGGTCAGGGCAAGAACTCCGTTGTCGCACGAGGTGGACGACGTCCAGAGCGCGGTGCCACGTCTGCTGCGCGTCACCGCCGCGCTGTCCTGGCGCTTCCTGGTGGTGGTGGCCGCGCTGTACGTCGTGGGCACCGTCACGGGCTACCTCGCGGGCATCGTCGTCCCCGTCGCGATCGCCCTCCTGCTGGCCGCGCTGCTGGTCCCCGGCGTGGACCACCTCTCCGGCCTGGGCGTTCCCCGTGGCATCGCCACGGCGCTCGTGCTCATCGGCGGCCTGGTCATCCTCGGCGGCGTGCTCACGTTCGTCGTGGTCACCTTCGTCAACGGCGTCCCCGGCCTGGTGTCCCAGCTCTCGCAGAGCGTGGACCAGGTCTCGAAGTGGCTAACGGACGGCCCGCTGCACCTCAGCGACACGCAGATCAACGACGCGGTCACGAAGTTCCTGGCCACGCTGACGGACAACCAGGCCGGCATCACCTCGGGCGCGCTGACGACGGCCGCCACCGTGGGCGAACTCCTGACCCAAGCGCTGCTGGTCCTGTTCGTCCTGATCTTCTTCCTCTACGACGGCTCCCGCATCTGGCACTTCCTCATCCGCGCCGCCCCGGACCGCGTCCGCACCAGGGTCGACGTGGCGGGCAGGCGCGGGCTCGCGGCCCTGGTCAGCTACGTCCGGGCGACCTCGGCGGTGGCGGTGGTCGACGCGGTCGGCATCGGCATCGGCCTGGCCGTGCTCGGCGTCCCGCTGGCGATCCCGTTGGCGGCCCTGGTGTTCCTCGGCGCGTTCATCCCGATCATCGGCGCGGTGGTCGCGGGCAGCGTCGCGATCTTCATCGCCCTCGTGGCGAACGGCGTGGTCGCGGGCCTGGTGGTGGCCGGGATCGTCATCGCCGTCATGCAGTTGGAGAGCCACGTGCTCCAGCCGCTGCTCCTGGGCCGCGCGGTGAAGCTCCACCCGCTCTCGGTGGTCCTGGCGATCGCGGGTGGTCTCCTGGTGGCGGGCATCGCGGGTGCGCTGCTGTCGGTCCCGTTGCTGGCGGTCCTGAACTCCGGCATCCGCTCCCTGCTCAGCGAAGCGGACGAGCACGTGGACCCGGCGGACGTCCACGCGAGCTCGCCGGAGGAATCGGCTCCGGAAGGCGAGGACGTCGACACCGAGACCCCGCCCAAAATCGGCTGATCGGCGTTCGTCGAATCAGGTCAGCCGATAGCCGTGCGCGGGCCGGTTGGACACGCCGTACCGGGGTTGCACTTCCGCTTTCCCTATCGCCACCAAATGCTCCAGGTACCGCCGCGCGGAAACTCGGGAAACGCCTGCGGTGTCCCCGACCTCTTGGGCCGACATATCCCCGTCGGTGGCCCGCAACGTTTCCGTGACCAACCGCAGGGTCACGGCCGACAACCCCTTGGGCAATCCGGCGGACCGGGGCTTCCGTTGGCCAGCGGCCAGCAACTGGTCCACGGCGTCCTGGTCCAGCACGGAATCCCGGCCCACCCGCAACACCTCGGCCCGTTGCGCGAGATAGGCGTTCATCCGTTCGAGAAAAGCCGATCGGGTGAACGGCTTGACCAGGTAGTGATCAACCCCGCGGGACATCGCCTGTCGAACGGTCTCGACCTCACGGGCGGCCGTAATGGCTATCACGTCCACCGGGGCCCCGGCCCGAGCCCGCAACCGGGCCAGCACCTCCAGCCCGGAGATGTCCGGCAGGTGGATGTCCAGCAGCACCAGGTCCGGGTGCAGTTCCTCGACGGCCCGCAACGCGTCCATCCCGCGATGGGCCTCGCCCACGACGGTGAACTCCGGCAGCGTGTCCAGGAACGCCCGGTGCACGGCGGCGACGGCGAAGTCGTCGTCCACTACCAACGTCCGAACGGGATTCACGACGTCACCCCCGCCAACGCGGGCAGCCACACGTCGAACGACGCCCCGCCCAGCTCCGAACCCCCGACGTCGACCCGTCCGTCGCGCCGGGTCACCACCCGCGACACCAACGCCAGCCCGATACCCCGCCCGTGGGTCCGGCGCGGTTCCTTTGTCGTGACGCCCAACGTGAAGATCCTCCCGCGTTCCGCTTCCTCGATCCCCGGCCCGTCGTCCTCGACCAGGATGCGCACCCCGTCGCGGTCGGACCGGACGAGCACGTGCACCGTGCCCCCCGCTCCCGCCGCGTCGACCGCGTTGTCGATCAGATTGCCCAACACCGTCAGCGCGTCGTCACCCGCCTCCCGCGTGACCACCGACTCGGGCGAGAACCGGAACGAGACGCCGTGCTCGTGGGCTGTTCCCGCCTTCGCCAGCAGTAGCGCTGCCAGCGCCGGGTCGCCCATCGCCCGGTCGACGGTCGCCGAGGTCAGCGACCCCGCCCCGCCGACGCGTTCGATGTAGCGCACCGCGTCCGCGGGCCGGTCCAGCTCCAGCAGCCCGCCGATGACGTGCAGGTGGTTGGAGAACTCGTGCGCCTGGGTGCGCAGCACCTCGGTGACGGTCCGCTGCCCGTCGAGTTCCCGCAGGGCCTCGTGCAGCTCGGTCCGGTCGCGCAGCGTCAGCACGACGCCGACCGACCTCCCCTGCGTCTTGGCCGTCATGCGGTTCGCGACCAGCACCCGCTCGCCCGCGAGCACCAGCCGGTCCGCCATGTCCTCGGCCCCGCGGGCGAGGTCCAGCAGCCCTCCGCGTTCCAGCACCTGCGCCGCGGGCAGCCCGGTGGGGTCCTCGCGCAGGTCCAGCAGCCGCATCGCCTCGTCGTTCACCAGCACCAGGTTCTCGTTGTCGTCCACCGCGACGACCCCCTCGCGGATGCCGTGCAGCATCGCGTCGCGGGTCTCCAGCAGTTGGGCGATCTCGGCGGGTTCCAGGCGGAACGTCCGCCGCCGGATCCACTTGGTCACCATCGCCGCCCCCAGCGCCCCGATCAGCGCCGCCGCCGCGAGCCAGCCGATCAGCTCGGGCAGGTCGTCGGCGAAGTCGGCCGACAGCTGGGTCTCCAGGATGCCGACCGACGCGATGCCGATGATCGTCCCGTCCGCCGCCCTGATCGGCACCTTCGCCCGCAGCGACGTGCCGAGGGTCCCGGTCTCGGTCCCCACGAACACCTGCCCGGACAGCGGCGTCGACGGGTCGGTCGACACCCTCTGCCCGATCCGGGTGGGGTCGGGGTGGGCGTACCGGTACCCCTCGCGGTCGGTCACCACGACGTAGGTCACGCCGGACGCCTTGCGCAGCACCTCGGCGAGCGGCTGGATGATCTCGGCCGGGTGGGGCGTGCCGAACGCGTCGATCACGGACGGCAACCGCGCGACGCTCTCGGCCGTGGACAGCATCCGGTCCTTGTAGGCCTCGCGGATCCGGTCGTTCTGGAGCTTCGCGGCGAGCAGGCCCGCCGTGCAGGTCGTGACCAGAACGATTACCACCTGCAGGACCAGCAGGTAGACACCGAGTGAGAACGACCGTCGCATGGTGCGCATTCTGGCCTAGCCCTCCTGTGAGCTGCTTCACGACCGTAACGACCAATACGACCCTTACTACCAGTGGTGTATTCGTCACCCGCCGAATGCCTAGCCTCAGCCGCCATCGGGGCACTGGAGCTTCGGATACCGGAAGGCGTTGAACAATGTCGAGAATTCACACCCGTGGAGCGCGCACGGTGGCGGCCGCGACGATCGCGGTGGGTCTCGCGCTCGCGGGCTGTGGTGGCGGCGCGAGCTCGTCGAGCTCGCTCGCGAAGCTGGAGATCATGGCGCCCGCCGACCCCGGCGGCGGCTGGGACCAGACCGCGCGGGCCATGCAGGCCAGCATCACCAGCGCCGACCTGGTCAAGTCGGTGCAGGTCAGCAACGTCGGCGGCGCGGGCGGCACGGTGGGCCTGCAGAAGCTGGCCAACGAGAAGTCCGAGAGCTACCTGATGATCACCGGCCTGGTCATGGTCGGCGCGGTCGAGACCAACGGCGTGGACAAGCGCCTGGAGGACGCGACCCCGATCGCCCGGCTCACCGCCGAGGACGAGGTCGTCGTCGTGCCCGCCGACTCCCCGTACCAGAAGATCGACGACCTGCTCGCCGACATCGCGGCGAAGGGCCAGGGCGTCTCGATCGCGGGCGGTTCCGCGGGCGGCACCGACCACATCCTCGCGGCGATGATGCTCAAGGCGAAGAACATCACCCCCGACAAGCTCAACTACGTCCCGTTCTCCGGCGGTGGCGAGTCGCTCGCCGCGCTGCTGGGCGGCAAGGTCAACGCGGGCATCTCCGGCATCGGCGAGTACGCCGAGCAGATCAAGGGCGGCAAGCTGCGCGCGCTCGCGACCTCGGGCCCGAACCCGCACGAGGACCTCAAGGCCCCCACGCTCAAGGGCTCGAACATGGACGTGGAACTGATCAACTGGCGTGGCGTCGTCGCCCCCGGCGGCATCTCCGTCGGGGCGAAGGACAACCTGGTCAAGCTGGTCACCGAGATGCACGCCAGCGAGTCCTGGAAGGCCGAGCTGACCAAGAAGGGCTGGACGGACACGTTCCTGACCGGCCACGACTTCTCGAAGTTCCTCACCACGGAGATCGGTCGCATCCAGCCCGTGCTCAAGGAAATCGGTCTGGTGAAGTGACCGCTGTCGACTCTCCGACACCGGGCGCGGACCCGGTGCGCGGTCGCCAGATCGAGGAGTACGTCTTCGGTGGGCTGATCGTCGCGCTGGGGATCTTCACGCTGGTCGAGGCGGGCACCATCCGCGTGCCCTCCTCGGCCAGTTCGGTCGGGCCGCGCGCGTTCCCCTACGCCGTCGGCTTCCTGCTCGTCGTGACCGGCGTGGCGGCCATCGTGGCCACCGCGCGCGGCAAGCTCGGCGAGCTGGAGGACGCGGAGGACGTGGACGCGAACGCGCGCACCGACTGGATGACCGTGGCCAAGCTCATGGTCTTCCTGGTCGCGCACCTCGTGCTGATCGACCTCGTCGGGTGGCCGGTGGCCGCGGCGGTGCTGTTCGCGGGCGCCGCCTGGACGCTGGGCGCGCGGCCGTGGTGGAAGGTCCTGCTGATCGCGGTCGTGCTCTCCCTGGCGATCCAGATCGCCTTCGCGTCCGGACTGGGGCTCTCCCTGCCCGCCGGGATCTTTGAGGGAGTGCCACTCCTCGATGGATAACATCACGCTGCTGCTCGACGGTTTCGCGACCGCGATGCAGCCGGAGTACCTGCTCTACGCGCTGCTCGGCGTCACGCTGGGCACCGCCGTGGGCGTGCTGCCCGGCATCGGCCCGGCCATGACGGTCGCGCTGCTGCTGCCGCTGACGTACACGCTGGAGCCGACGGCCGCGATCATCATCTTCGCGGGCATCTACTACGGCGGCATGTACGGCGGGTCGACGACGTCGATCCTGCTGAACACGCCGGGCGAGTCGTCGTCGATCGTGACCGCGCTCGAGGGCAACAAGATGGCGAAAGCCGGGCGCGGCGCGGCCGCGCTGGCCACGGCCGCCATCGGCTCCTTCGTCGCGGGCACGATCGCCACGGTCCTGCTGACCGTCCTCGCGCCGACCATCGCGGACCTCGCGGTGACCCTCGGGCCACCCGACTACTTCGCGCTCATGGTCGTCGCGTTCATCACGGTCGCCGCGCTGCTGGGCTCGTCGATCAGCCGCGGCCTGGCGTCGTTGGCGCTGGGCCTGTTCCTCGGACTGGTCGGCACGGACACGCTCACCGGCCAGCCGCGGCTCACGCTCGGCCTGTCGACGCTGTCCGACGGGATCGACGTGGTCATCGTCGCGGTCGGCGTCTTCGCCGTCGGCGAGGCGCTGTACGTGGCGTCGCGCCTGCGGCACGGGCCGGTCGAGGTCGTGCCGGTCGGCGGCAAGTGGATGACGAAGGACTTCTGGGCCAGGTCGTGGAAGCCGTGGCTGCGCGGCACCGCCATCGGGTTCCCGATCGGCACCATCCCGGCCGGTGGGGCGGACGTCTCGACGTTCCTGTCCTACGCGGCCGAGAAGAAGCTCGCGAAGCGCCCCGAGGAGTTCGGCAAGGGCGCCATCGAGGGTGTCGCGGGACCGGAGGCGGCGAACAACGCGGCCGCCGCCGGTGTCCTGGTGCCGCTGCTGACGCTCGGCCTGCCGACCACGGCGACCGCGGCGGTCATCGTGGCGGCGTTCCAGAGCTACGGCATCCAGCCGGGCCCGCTGCTGTTCACGAACAACTCGGCACTGGTGTGGGCGCTGATCGCGAGCCTCTACATCGGCAACGTGATGCTGCTCGTGCTCAACCTCCCCCTGATCAAGATCTGGGTGAAGGTCCTCCAGATCCCGCGGCCTTACCTGTACGCGGGCATCCTGCTGTTCGCCGCGCTCGGCACCTACGCGGTGAACTTCATCGTGGAGGACCTGATCGTGCTGCTGGTCATCGGCGTGGTCGGCTTCTTCATGCGCCGCCACGGCTACCCGATCGCGCCCGCCGTGGTGGGCATGATCCTGGGGCCGATGGCGGAGGAGCAGCTGCGCCGGACGCTGACGATCAGCCAGGGCGACCCGGTCGCGCTGGTGAACAGCCCGTTCGCGATGGTCGCCTACGGGATCCTCGCCGTCATCCTGCTTTCGGCCGCTGTCCTGCGATTCCGGCGTAGCCGGGAGAAGGTCCCGGCATGATGGCGTGATGAGATCAAGTCGGTGGACTTGGCCGGTGGTCACCCTCGTGGTGGCCACCGGCCTTTTCCTGTTCCTGTTCCGCGACGGGTGGGAGCTGGCCGACCAGAAGTCCAGCGTGCTCGGCATGGCGTTCGGCGCGGCGGGCCTGCTGCTGGCCCTGTCGCAGTGGTGGCGCGGCCGGTCCGCACCACCCGTGCCGGACCTCGCGGAGGTCGTGCGCGCCCAGTGGCGGCAGGAGGAACGGCTCCGCGGCGTCCACGACCCGTACCCGCTGCCGGTGCGCTGGACCAACGCCCCGGCGGCCCTGGTGGACCACTGGCCGACGATCCACCGCGACCCGGACCGCGACGAACCCGTTGACCTGGAAGGAACTCTGGACCACGTCGCCGAGGTCTACGCGGCCGTCCCCTCCGGACGGTTGGTGGTGCTCGGGCGGCCCGGATCGGGCAAGTCGGTGTTCACCACGCGGTTCGTGCTCGGCGTCTCCTCGGACCGCGTGCCGGTGATCTTCTCGTTGGCGTCGTGGGATCCCGCTGTCGACCTGCGGGCGTGGATGGCCGACCGGCTGGAACGGGAGCACGGCCCGGAAGCGGGCGCGCTGGTCGACGAAGGACGGATCCTGCCCGTGTTGGACGGGTTCGACGAGATCGCGGCCCCGCTGCGTGACGCGGCCCTGCGGGGGATCAACGCGGCGCTGGGGGAGGGCGATCCGCTGGTGCTGACCAGCCGGGTGGACGAGTACGCCGCGGCGGCGGACGTGGTCACCGGGGCGGCGGCAATCGTGTTGATGGACCTGGACGCGGCCGACGTGGAGAAGTACCTGCGACTGTCGACGCGCGGCGACAAGTGGGCCCCGGTACTGCACCGCCTGCTGCCGGTGCTGGGCACGCCGCTGATGCTCACCCTGGCCCGCACGGTCTACGACACCGCCGACCCGGCCGAACTGCTGGACGTGCCGGACCCGGAGGCGCACCTGCTCGGCAAGTTCGTCCCCGCGCTGTACGGCGAGCGCGATCAGCGGTACTTCCGCTTCCTGGCGGGCACGCTGGCCCGCCGCGACACCTACGACCTGGCCTGGTGGGAGCTGCCCGCCGCGGTGCCCCGGTTCACGGCGCTGTTCGTCGCCGCGGCCTGCGTGCCGATCGTCGCTGCCGGATTGGTCCTGGGACAGTGGGCGACGCCCGTGGTGCTGGCACTCTTCGTGGGGATGCAGGCGGGGAACGCGGACGTCAACCGGGCCCCGGTGCGGCCGCGACCCACCCGGTGGAGAGGCGCGCCACTGGGCGTGGCGGTCGGCGCGTGCGCCGGTTTCCTCGTCGGCCTCGTGTTCGACCTCACCCCGATCCGCTTCGCGCTGGTGGTGGTCGCCTTCGGCGCGCTCGGCGCGGTCTTCACCCTGAACGACACCCCGGTCGGCCACCTGGTCAGCGATCCGGGGCGGGTGCTGCGCCTCGACCGGGCCGCGTCGGTGGCCACCGCGGTGAAGTGGACCGCGCCCGTCACCGTCCTGTACGGACTGCTGGACACCGCGTTGGTGGCGCAGGGGCTCGCCCTCGCCCTGGGCGTCTGCCTGACCCAGACGCTCGTCTACCAGGCGTGGGGCCGGTTCGGCTTGGCGCGGGTCCACCTCGCGGCCACCGGGAAGCTGCCGTGGCGGCTGATGGCGTTCCTCCGCGAAGCCCACCGCAAGGGGGTGCTCCGGCAGGCCGGGCCGGTCTACCAGTTCCGCCACGCCCGGCTCCGCGACCGGCTCGCGCAGGAGGCAGACTGAGCGGTCGTGACGACAACTCTTCTCGTGGGCGGGCGCATCTACTCCTCGCAGGCGGCGACCGCGATGGCCATCACCGACGGCACGATCGTGTTCGTCGGTCAGGACTCGGTCGGTCTGGCGCTGCACCCCGACGCCGAGGTCGTCCAGCTCGACGGGGCGTTCGTCGCCCCCGCGTTCGTCGACGCCCACGTGCACGCCACGTCCGCGGGCCTGCTGCTGACCGGGCTGGACCTGACCGCGTGCGCGTCGCTGGCCGAGTGCCTGGACGCGGTCCGGAACGCCGACGGTCCGCTCATCTGGGGTCACGGCTGGGACGAGACCAAGTGGCCGGAAGGCCGTCCGCCGACCCGCGCCGAGCTGGACGAGGCCGCCGGGGGAGCGCGGGTGTACCTGTCGCGGATCGACGTGCACTCGGCGCTGGCGTCGTCGGCGCTGGTGGACGCCGCGCCCGGCGCGCGGGACGCCGACGGATGGTCCGAGGACGGGCCGCTGTCGCGGGCCGCGCACCACCACATCCGGGCGGTGGCGAAGGACGCCATCCCGGTCGAGCAGCGCCGGGCGGCGCAGCGGGCGTTCCTCGCGCACGCCGCGAGCAAGGGCGTGGCCGCGGTGCACGAGTGCGCCGGGCCGGACATCTCCAGCGTCGAGGACCTCGCCGACCTGCTGATGATGATCGAGGGCCCCCAGGTCGTCGGGTACTGGGGCGCGTTCGAGCCGATCGAGGGCCTGCCCGTCCAGGGCCTCGCGGGCGACCTGTTCGTCGACGGCGCGATCGGCTCGCGGACCGCCGCGCTGCACCAGCCCTACGCCGACGCGCCGGACACCTCCGGGGCGCTGTACCACTCCGCCGAAGCCATCGCGGCACACCTCGTGACCTGCACGGAAGCCGGGATCCAGGCCGGGTTCCACGTCATCGGCGACGCGGCCATGAGCGCGATCGTCGAGGGCTTCGACCTGGCCGCCGAACGGGTCGGGGCACCCGCGCTGTCGGCGCGGCGGCACCGCCTCGAACACGTCGAGATGATCACCGCGGACCAGGCGAAGGCGCTCGGCGCGTACGGGGTCGTGGCGTCCGTGCAGCCGCTGTTCGACGCCGAGTGGGGCGGGCCGCACGGCATGTACGCGCAGCGCCTCGGCGTGGAGCGCGGCACGGCCCTCAACCCGTTCGCCCAGCTCGCCTCGGCCGGGATGCTGCTCGCCCTCGGCTCGGACACCCCCGTGACGCCGGTCGACCCGTGGGCGGCCGTCCAGGCGGCCGTGCACCACCGCACGCCGGGGGCGGGGCTCTCGCCGCGGGCGGCGTTCACCGCGCACACCAAGGGCGGCTGGCGGGCCGCGGGCGTGGACGACGGCATCACCGGCACCCTCCAGCCCGGCGCGCCCGCGACCTACGCCGTGTGGGACGCCGCCGAACTCGTCGTCGCCGGGTCGGACTCGCGGGTCCAGCGGTGGTCGCTCGACCCGCGTTCCGGCGTGCCCGGCCTGCCGCCGTTGGAGCCGGGAACGGTTCTGCCGACGTGTTTGCGGACTGTCCTGAACGGACGAGTCATTTACGAAGCCCCCGCGAAACCCCAGGCGTGAAACACGTCCGAACGGCCCTAAACACTGGGCCGTTCGGACCAATATCACCTGTGGAACGGCTGAGCGTTGAACGCCACTGGCCATTCCTGCGAATCCCTCCCTGAAGCCCGCGTACGCGGGCTAGTGGGAAAGGAGCGGGCATGGCAGAAGCACCACCACTGACGCGGCGGCGACGCACGAGGGGCGTGCTAGCGGCCGCCGGCGCCACCTTGTTGATCGCCGCGGTCGACGTCCTGGTGCCGGGTTCCTCGGTGGCCTCCAGCCACCGCGAGGCGCCGCTGATCTCCGCTGACCCGGCGGTGGACAACACCGACCTGTACGCGTTCGTCGCGGGCGACCAACCGGACTTCGTGACGATCATCGCGAACTACTACGGGTTCCAGGAACCCAACGGCGGCCCCAACTTCTACCCGTGGGCGACCGACGCGCACTACGACATCAACATCGACAACGACGGCGACGCGGTGCCGGACCTGACGTACCGCCTCACCTTCAAGACCGATGACAAGCGCGGCACGGACACGTTCCTGTACAACAACGGGGTCGTGTCCTCTTTGGACGACGAGAACCTGTTGTTCCGCCAGACGTACAACCTGGAGCAGCTGGACGACGGCGGCGGCAAGAAGATGCTGATCAAGGACGGGAAGGTCGCGCCGTCGATCGTCGGCCCGGCCTCGATGCCGTACTTCCAGCCGTTGCGCGACCAGGCGATCACCAAGCTCCAGGGTGGCGGCCAGGTCTACGCGGGACCGGCGGACGACCCGTTCTTCGCCGACCTGCGGGTGTTCGACCTGCTCTACGGCGCGAACCTGTCCGAGGTCGGCCAGGACACGCTCAAGGGCTACAACGTCAACACCATCGCGTTGCAGATCCCGAAGCACATGCTCGCGCTCAAGGGCGACGCGAAGCGCAACCCGGTGATCGGCATCTGGGCCGACACCGAGCGCCAGACCCTCCGGCTCTCGCCGGGCGCGGCGAAGGCCGAGGGCCCGTTCGTGCAGGTGTCCCGACTGGGCAACCCGCTCGTCAACGAGGTCGTCTCCTCCGCCGGGATCAAGGACGCGTTCAACGGCCTGGAGCCGGTCAACGACGGCAAGGTGCAGGCGCTGCTCGACCGGGTCAACCAGCCCGAGCTGCCGAAGCTGATCGAGGCGATCTACGGCATCAAGGCCCCCGCGGAGCCCCGCGCGGACCTGGCGGAGATCTTCCTGACCGGCGTCACCACCAAGGCGAACGGCCCCATCAAGGCCGATCTCAACTCGCAGCTCAACAACGCCGACGTGGACCCGAAGAAGTTCGCGCCGTCGGAGCAGCTGCGGCTCAACATGTCCATCGCGCCGAACCCGCAGCCCAACCGGCTCGGCGTGCTGGCCGGTGACAACCAGGGCTTCCCGAACGGGCGCCGCCTGTTCGACGACGTCGTGGACATCGAGATCCAGGCGCTGGAAGGCGCGGCGGCCAGTGGCCACCTGGTCAAGGCACTCGCGGCGGGCGACAAGGTCCACCACAACGACGTGACCTTCGCGCCGAACTTCCCGTACGTCGGACTACCGCGCAACAAGGCCGTCAACACCCCCTGACCGTTTCGGATCGGACGCGGCCGCCCGCGTCCGGTCCGGAGTGACCGAGGAAAGAGCCATGAAGCGCCAGTACCTGATGTGGTCCGCCGCGGTCGTCGCGGTCGCGGTGTTCGCCGTGTCCTACGCCGCCCGCTCGGACGGCACCCCCGACGCCGCCGCCCCCGAGGTCACCCGCGCGAACGCGCTCCAGACCAGGACGGTCGCGCTCCAGGACAAGCTGCACGCCCGGCCGGACGACGCGGGCACGTGGGCCGAGCTCGGCGCGACCTACACCGAACTCGCCCGCGCCGGTGCGGACCCCTCGTACTACGTGAAAGCCCAAGGCGCACTGGAGGAATCGCTGAAGATCAAGCCCGCCGACAACGGCGAGGCGATGCTCGGCCAGGGCGCGCTCGCCAACGCCCGCCACGACTTCGCCGCCGCCCGCGACTGGGGCCTGAAGGCGCGCGACGCCCGTCCCGACTCGGCCGAGGTGCAGGGCGTCCTGGTCGACGCCTACACCCAGCTCGGCGACGACGCGGGCGCCACGGAGTCGTTGCAGCGCATGCTGGACCTGCGTCCCGGCGTCGCCTCCTTCACCCGCGCCTCCTACCACTTCGAGACGCACGGCCGCGTGGACGAGGCGAAGGACGCGCTCGACCGAGCGCTGACCGCCGCGTCCTCTTCGGACGAACGCGTCTTCTGCCACTACTACCTCGGCGAGCTGGCCTTCAACCGCGGCGACCTGGACGAGGCCGCCCGCCAGTACGACCAGGGCCTCGCGCTCAGCCCGCACGACGTGACCTCGGTGCAGGGCAAGGCGAAGGTCGCCGCCGCGCGGGGGAAGTACGACGAGGCGATCGACGGCTACCGGCAGGTCGTGAACCGCGTGCCCGTGCCGCAGTACCTGCTGGAGTACGCCGAGGTGCTCGACCTCGCGGGCCGCAAGCCCGACGCCGCCGCCCAGTACACGATCCTCGCCGAGCAGAAGAAGCTGCTCGCCGCGCAGGGCGCGAACGACGACCTGACGCTCACCACCGTCGCCGCCGACCACGGCGACCCCGCCGAGTCGCTCGCGCTGGCGCAGGCCGAGTGGGGCCGCAGGCAGAGCGTGCTGGCCGCCGACGCGATGGCGTGGGCGCTGCACGTGAACGGCCGCGACGCCGAGGCGCTGGAGTTCTCCGACAAGGCGGGCGTGCTGGGCTGGCGCAACGCCACCTTCTCGTTCCACCGCGGCATGATCCTCGCGGCGCTCGGCCGCGGCCCGGAGGCGCACGCGGCCCTCACCGAGGCGCTGTCGATCAACCCGTACTTCTCGCCGCTGCACGCGCCCGCCGCGCGCGCCAAGATGGCGGAGCTGGAGAGCGCCCGATGAGGCGCGCGGCGATCGTCCTGGCGCTGTGCGGCCTCGCCCTGTTCGTCGGCAGCGGCGTGTCCGCGGCCCACCCGCTGGGCAACTTCAGCGTCAACCACTCCGACGTGCTCCAACTGCACCCGGACCGGCTCGACGTGCGGTCCGTCGTGGACAGCGCGGAGATCCCGACCCTCCAGGAGCCCAAGCCGGTCGACGCGGCGGCCAAGTGCGCCGACGTGCTGGCCGCGCTGGACGCCAGCGCCGACGGCGACCGGCTGGCCCTCACGACGAAGTCGTCCACCGTCACCCACCCGCCGGGGCAGGCCGACCTGCCGACCACGCGACTGGTGTGCGAGTTCACCGCCCCGCTTCGGGTCGGTGGCGACGTCGAGGTGACGTTCGGCGACACCTACCTCGGCGACCGGATGGGCTGGCGGGAGATCATCGCCACCGGGACCGGCGTCGCGGTGAGCGGTGACGCCCCGAGCGCGAGCGTCACCGACGAGCTGCGCAAGTACCCCGAGGACCTGCTGGCCACGCCGATGGACGTCCGCTCGGTGAGCCTGACCGCCCGGCCCGGCGAGGGCACCGCGGCGGCGGGCGGCACAACGCCCGTGCAGACCGGCATCGGGTTCATCGACGCCACCACCGCCGCGTTCAACAGCATGATCGGCTCGCGCGACCTGACCCCGATGGTCGGGTTCCTCGCGGTGCTGCTCGCGCTGGTGCTCGGCGCGTCCCACGCGGCCCTGCCCGGCCACGGCAAGACGCTGATGGCGGCCTACCTGGCGGGTCGTCGCGGCACCAGCCGCGACGCCGTGCTGGTCGGCGCGACCGTGACGTTCACCCACACCGCGGGTGTGCTGGTGCTGGGGCTGCTGCTCAGCGTGTCCAGCGCGCTGGCGGGTGATGTCGTGCTGCGCTGGCTGGGGCTGGCGAGCGGCCTGCTGGTCGTCGTCATCGGCGGGACCCTGCTGTTCTCCGCGCTGCGCCGTCGTCGGGAACCCGCCCTCGCCGAGACGGGCCACGGACATGGGCACGGCCACGGACACGGTCATGGGCACGGCCACGGGCATTCGCACGGCCCGCGCTACGGCCGGGCCAGCCTGATCGGGATGGGCGTGGCGGGCGGTCTCGTGCCCAGCCCGTCCGCGCTGATCGTGCTGCTCGGCGCGGTCGCGCTGGGCCGCACCTGGTTCGGCGTCGTCCTCGTCTTCGCCTACGGCGCGGGCATGGCCGCCATGCTCACGGCCGCGGGCCTGCTGCTCATCAAGGTCCGCGACCGCCTGGAGAACCTCGCGGTCACCACGAGGCTCCGAAAACTGGCCGACTTCACGCCGTTCAGCACCGCAGCACTGGTGCTGGTCGTCGGACTCGGTCTCACCACCCGCGCACTGATCGGTTAAATCGGTTAAGGAGACAACCACCGTGAAGCTGTTCTTGATCGCCACGGCCCTCTTCGTGCTCGCAGGCTGCACCTCGGGCGCGACCGCCGCGGGCGTCAAGTTCGACGACGAGGGCCTGGCCGACGTGGCGTGCATGAAGCACCAGCCCGCCCCTCCGAGTGAGAACTACACCAACGAGGACGGCGGCCCGACCGACGAGGTCCTCCCCGTGCTGCGCTACTACACCGCGCACGGCAAGAAGAACTACTGCGACGGCGCGGGCCCGAGCGACGCGGACAAGAAGTGGGCCGCCGTCTACGTGGACCTCGGCGCGGACAAGGCCAACGTGGCGAAGCTGCTGGGGTAGCGTCACCGGGTGATCAGCATCGACCCGGACTCGCCGATCCCGCCCTTCGAGCAGGTGAGGGCGGGATTCGCGCTGCGCATCGCGAACCGCGAACTGGCCGTGGGCGCCCGCCTGCCCACGGTTCGCGCCCTGGCCGCGGACCTGGGCCTGGCGGTGAACACGGTCGCCCGCGCCTACCGCGAGCTGGAGGAAGCGGGCCTGATCGAGACCCGAGGCCGCGCGGGCACGGTCGTGTCCGCGGCGGGGGAGAGGTCCCGTGAACGGGCCCTGCGCGCGGCCCGGTCGTACGCCCTGACCGCCCGCGAGGTCGGGTTGTCGGTGGAGGAGGCCGGGGAGATCGTCCGAGCAGCCCTGGCCGACGAGTACCACGGGGGCACGCCGTGACCGTTCGCGCCGCACGTCCGGACGACCTCGACGCGGTCGTCACCTCGGCCACCCGCCTGTTCGCCGAGGACGCCGGAACCCGCGACCCGTTGATGGACGTCTCGTGGCCCGCGCGGGAGGGCCACGAGTACTACGGGGCGGCCATCACCGACCCCGACGTGCTGTGCCTGGTGGCCGTGTCGGGGGAACAGGTGATCGGCCACCTGATCGGCAGGCTCAAGGGCCCGAACCCCACCCGCCCCACGGTCGTGGGGGCCGAACTGGAGAGCGTCCGCGTCGACCCGGCCCACCGGGGTTCGGGCGTCGGCGCGGAGCTGAACGAGGCCTTCGTCGAGTGGGCCAGAGGCCGAGGCGTGACCGAGGTGTCCGTGCACGCGTTCGCGTCCAACACGGCCGCGATCCGCTTCTACGAGACCCACGGGTACGCGCCGTCGTCGTTGCAGTTGAGCAGGGACATCACCTGAGCGGGTGTGGTCGGTCCGGCGGAACCGACCACACCGGTGTCACACGGCTCGGGCGATCGCGATCGCGCCTTCCAGGCGGGCCCCGGCCTCGTAGAACATGTACTCCACCCCGTTCTCCGTGCCGAACGACGGCGCGGCCGAGCGGCCCCGGTCCGGCGCGCCCGACAGCGGCGTGTGGAACACCCCGAGGTGGACCTTCTTGGTGAAGTCGTTGCCCACCTCGGTCAGGTGCATGGTCCCGAGGTTCGTGTGGAACACGACGTACGTGGTCCCGTTGCGGTAGGCCAACGACGGGGCCGCGGCGTCCGTCGCGCCGACCTCCGACGCGCGGATCAGCGGGGTCTGGGAGAACGTCCACGTCCTGCCGTCGGCGGACCAGCCCCAGCCGATGTTGCGCTTGTTCGCCGTCGTGTTCGTCATGAACACCATCACGTAGTTCGCGCCGCGGGACGCGATCTTGTGCTCGAACACCCTGGCGTACGAGGTCTCCGTGGTCCCGGCGGGCAGCATCGAGGTCGAGAGCACGACCTTGTCGTAGGTGAAGTGGATGCCGTCCTTGGACCGCGCCAGGCGCGTGGTGGTGTTCTCGCCGTGGAAGTACAGCCACATCTCCTTGGCCGCGGTGTTCCACAGGACGTGGGCCGACGACACGTGCGACACCGAGTAGTGCGGGGCCCAGTCGCGCGAGACGATCGGGTTCGCCGGGTACTCGGTGAACGGGCCCTCCAGGGAGTCGCCGTAGGCCAGGCAGATGCCGCCGGGCGCGTCGTGGGGCGCGTAGTACAGGTAGAACCGGCCCAGCGCGCCGCTCACCCGGCCGACCGTGCCGCGGATCGTGGGGAAGATCAGCTCGTTCGTCGGGTTGTAGCGCAGGGCGCCCTTGTCGAACGCCGTGCGCAGGTACCGGTAGGTCGGGAAGCCCGCCAGGCCCGCGGCGGCGATGCCGGGGGCGAGCGCCGTCACCGCCGCGCCGAGGCCAAGGCCCGCTCCCGCGCGGAACAACGTCCTTCGGTCGATGGTCATCGTGGTTCTCCCTCTCGCCGTTGGGGGGTGGCCGAGTGTGATAGCCCCCGAGCGAGCCGGTCAAGGTGCTAATACGTATTAGTGCTGCGGAAACCGGAAATCGGACAAACTCTTGACTTGTCCCCCGAACATGGCCACTCTCCCTGCTAATCCGCATTAGCACCGGGAGGGTCCATGACGCGCCGCGCACCACGACAGGCGGACATCGCCGCGTTGGCGGGGGTCTCGCAGGCGACGGTGTCCGTCGTGCTGGGCGGCAACCAGGGCGGGGTGCGGATGGCCGAGGACACCCGGCTGCGGGTGCTGGCCGCCGCCGAGCAGCTCGGGTACGTGCCCGACCCGGTGGCGACCCGGCTGGCGTCCAAGCGCAACCACATGCTGGGGCTCTACACGTTCAAGGCGACCTTCCCGACCGACGTCGCCGACTCCTACTACCCGATCCTGGTCGGCGTCGAGGAGCAGGCCGCGGCGCTGGGGCAGGACCTGATCCTGTTCACCGGCGCCGACGGGCGGGGCGAGCGGACGCACGACGAGGTCGCCATCCGGCGCACCCGCATCGCCGACGGCTGCCTGTTCTTCGGGCGGCACGTGCCGGTGGCGTCGATCGAGAAGCTGGTCGAGAGCGACTTCCCGTTGGTCTACATAGGACGAAGGGACGAGCTGGAAGGCCGGATTCCCTTCGTGGGCGCGGACTACGTCTCCGCCTCGGCCGCCGTGGTCGATCACCTCGTGGCCAAAGGTCACCGCACCGTCCGGTACGTGCGCGAGAACGACGACGCGCCCTCGTCCACGGACCGCGAGCGCGGGGTGCTCGAGGCGGCCGCGAAAGCGGGCATCGAGTGCCGGGTCGTCCGAGACGACGTCCCGGTGGACGAGTGGCTGCGGGACGGGGTCACGGCGGTGGTGGTCGAGGAGACCGACACCGGGGCCGCGTACGCCGCCGTGCGGGCCGCCATCGCGGGCACCGACCTGTCCTACGCGGTGCTCGGCCGTCCGCCGGAGGGCGGCGACGAGGTGACCGGCTTCGAGGTGCCGCGCCGCGAGATGGGGCGTCGCGCGGTGGAACTGCTGGTCGAGCTGATCACCGGCGACCCGCGGAACCTGCACCAGCTCCTGCCCTGCACCCCCGTGCCCGGCACCACCGTGAAGGACGTGCGATGACCGAACTGGACACCGAGATCCTCGTCGTCGGGGGCGGCCTCGGGGGAGTGGCGGCGGCGTTGGCGGCCGCGCGCGCCGGGCACCGGGTGGTGCTCACCGAGGAGACGGACTGGATCGGCGGCCAGCTCACGGCGCAGGGCGTGCCGCCGGACGAGAACCCGTGGATCGAGAGGTTCGGCGCGACCGCGTCCTACCGGCGGGTCCGCGAGGGGATCCGCGACTACTACCGCAGGCACTACCCGTTGCGCGCCGAGGCGTTGCGGCTGGCGGAGCTCAACCCCGGCGCGGGCCGGGTGTCGAAGCTCTGCCACGAACCCCGCGTGGCGCTCGCCGTGCTGGAGGCGGAACTGGCTCCGCACCGCAGCGCGGGCCGCATCACCGTGCTGCTCCGGCACCGCCCGACCGGCGTCCACACCACCGGCGACTCGGTGACCGCCGTGGACCTGGTCGACGACGACGGAACGCCTGTCACGGTCCGGGCGGACTACGTGCTGGACGCCACGGAGAACGGCGACCTCCTCCCGATGGCCGGGGTCGAGCACGTCGTGGGCGCGGAGGCGCGGAGCGAGCACGACGAGCCGCACGCGCCCGACGTCGCGGACCCGGCGAACCTCCAGGGCATCACCTACTGCTTCGCCCTCTCCCACCACGCGGGCGAGGACCACACGATCGACCGCCCCCGGATGTACGACTTCTGGCGCGCCTACACCCCGGAGTTCTGGCCCGGCCCGCTGCTCGGCTTCACCGCCCCCGACCCGCGCACGCTGGAGCCGGTGGCGCGGACGTTCGAGCCGAACCCGGACGCCGACCCGCTGGCCGTCACCGCCGACCAGAGCGCGGACGCGGGGGACAAGGAGCTGTGGGCGTTCCGCCGGATCCTGGCGCGGGGCGTGCACCAGCCGGGCGCGTTCGACTCGGACATCACCCTGGTCAACTGGCCCCTCAACGACTACTGGCTGTCCCCGGCGCTGGAGATCCCCGGCCACACCGACGCGGCGGCCGTGGCGAGGGCCCACGACGAGGCCAAGCAGCTGTCCCTGTCGGTCCTGCACTGGTTGCAGACCGAGGCCCCACGGGTCGACGGCGGCACGGGCTTCCCCGGCCTGAGGCTGCGCCACGACGTGATGGGCACCGCCGACGGCTTGGCGAAGTCCGCGTACGTCCGGGAATCCCGCCGGATCAAGGCCGTCACCACGATCACCGAGCACGCCGTGTCCCTCGACCTGCTCGGCCCCGGCGAGCGCACCCGCTACCCGGACTCCGTCGGCGTCGGCAGCTACCGGATCGACCTGCACCCCTCCACCGCCGGCGACGGCTACGTCGACATCGCCAGCGTCCCCTTCGAGATCCCGCTCGGCGCGCTCCTGCCCGTCCGGGTCGACAACCTGCTGCCCGCGGGCAAGAACATCGGCACCACCCACATCACCAACGGGTGCTACCGCCTGCACCCGGTCGAGTGGAACGTCGGCGAGGTCGCGGGCCACCTCGCGGGCTTCGCCCTGCGCCGGGGCAAGTCCCCCCGGCAGATCCGCACCGACGCGAAGCTGCACGACGAGTTCGCCCAGCTGCTGGACCAGGCGGGCGTCGAACGCCACTGGCCCGACGTGCGCGGCTACTGAGAATCCCCAGAACCCGGAGGTGTTCGCGATGAGGCCACACCCCGTCCGGATCGGCGTCGACGTCGGTGGCACGTTCACCGACGCCGTGGCCGTGGACGCGACGACGTTCGCCCTTCTCGGCCAGGTCAAGGTCCCCACCAGCCACGACCACCCCGACGGGGTCGCGCACGGCATCCTGGCCGCCCTGCGCGAACTCCAGGAGCGGACCGGGATCGACGCCTCCGCGGTGTCGTTCCTCGCGCACGGCACCACCCAGGCCACGAACGCGCTGCTGGAGGGCGATGTCGCGACCGTCGGTGTGGTCGGTATCGGGCGCGGGTTCGAGTCGTGGGTGACGGGCAGGCTGCGGAGCCTGGCGAAGCTCCAGCTCACGCCGGGCAAGGGCCTGCCGATCCGGTACGCGGGGGTGCGCGACGCGGAGGACCTGGTCGAGGTCAAGGCCGCGGTGGCGAAGGTCGTGGACGAGGGCGCGGACGTGGTCGTGGCGGTGCAGCCGTTCAGCGTCGACGACCCGCTCGGGGAGCGGGCGGTCGTGGCGCAGGCGCGGTCGCAGGGGCTGCTCGCGACGGCGACGCACGAGATCACCGGGCTGTACGGGCTGGCGAAGCGGGCGCGCACGGCGGTGCTGAACGCCGGGATCATGCCGCGCATGGTCGAGACCGCCGACCTCGTGGAGCGCAGCGTGGCCGCGGCGGGCATCACCGCGCCGCTGATGGTCATGCGCGGCGACGGCGGCGTGATGTCGTTGCCGGAGATGCGGAAACGGCCGCTGCTCACGGCGTTGTCAGGTCCGGCGGCGGGCGTGGCGGGCGCGTTGATGGGGGAGCGGCTCAGCGAGGGCGTGTTCCTGGAGACCGGCGGCACGTCCACGGACATCAGCGTCGTGCGGCGCGGCCGGGTGCAGGTGCGGCACGCGCGCCTCGGCGGCCGGGAAACGTACCTGCCCGCGCTGGACGTCCGCACGGTCGGCGTCGGCGGCGGGTCGCTCATCCGGCTGGAGGGCACGTCCGTGACGGCGGTCGGCCCTCGCAGCGCGCACATCGCCGGGCTCGCCTACGCCTGCTTCGCGTCCCCGGAAGCCTTGCGGGGCGCGGAACTCGTGACCATCGCCCCGCGTGAAGGCGACCCGGCGGACTACGTGGCGCTGGAAACGCCGGACGGCAAGCGGTACGCGGTCACCCTGACCTGCGCGGCCAACGCGCTCGGCGTGGTGCCGGAGGACGGCTACGCGCACTGCGACCCCGAAACCGCACGCCTGGCACTGGAACCGTTGGCACGGCGGCTTGGACAGTCCACAGAGGACGCGGCGCGGGCCGTGCTGCGACAGGCGGTCAAACCCGTGCGGGCCGTCGTGGACGAGCTGGTGTCGGGGTACGGACTGGACCCGAAGACCCTGAGCCTGGTCGGCGGAGGTGGTGGAGCCGCCGCCGTGACGCCGTTCCTCGGCGCGGAGGCCGGGCTGGACTGGCGGATCGCCGCGCACAGCGAGGTCATCAGCCCGCTCGGGGCCGCGCTGGCGCTGGTCCGCGAGTCGGTGGAGAAGATCGTGCCCAACCCGTCGCACACCGACGTGCTCGCCGTGCGGGCGCGCGCCGAGCAGGCGGTGATCGCCCAGGGCGCGGACCCGGCCGGGGTGGAGGTCGACGTGACGGTCGACCCGCAGCGCAACCTGATCCTCGCCGTGGCCACGGGCGCGACCGAGCTGCGCGCCAAGGACCGCGCCGCGGTGGCCGACGACGACCAGGTGCTCGCGGACGTGGCCCGCACGCTCGGCGTCCCCGGCGGCGAGGTCAGCGAGCTGGCCCGCACCGGCCACCACCGGGCGCTCGGGGCGCGGACCAGGCCCAAGGGGTTCCTCGGCCGGTTCCGGCCGGTCACGCAGCACGTGCGGGTGGTCGACGGCGACGGCGTGGTCCGGCTGCACAGCGCGAACGCCCACGTGGAGCGCACGAGCGTCGGCGAGGCGTCCGGCACGCTCGCCCGGCTCGTCGACGAGCACACCCGCGTCGGCGACGGCGGCAGCCGCGCGCCCGCCGTGTGGCTGCTGGTCGGGCCGAAGATCGCCGACCTGTCCGGGGTGCTGGACCGGGACCAGCTCGTGGCCCTGATCGGCGCGGAGCTGACGTCCCGCACACCGGACGAGCCGCTGGTCGCGATCCTGGAGGACCGGAGATGACCGACGAGGACCTCGCCGTGGCCCTGCTGCGCGCCACGCCCACGCACGAGAACCGCACCGAGGAGCAGCTCCGGTCGTGGGCCGTCACCGCGCTCGCCTTCGGCGACGAACTGCCGCTGGAGGACCCGGACGTGCGGGTGGTCGAGGAGGCGAACGGCGTCACCTCGGGCCTGGTGACGCTCGCCGAGTACGACACCCGCAGGCACACCGTGACCGTCCACACCGACAGCCTCGCGCTGCTCGCCGACGTGGCCGCCCGCAAGGGCTGGACCGACGTCACCCCGGCCGCGCTCCGGAAGGCCGCCGTCGCGCACGAGGTCGTGCACCACCGGCTGCACGGCGGACTGGGCCGGGAGTTGCGCCGCCGCCTGGACCACGTCGTGTGCCGCGTCGGCGCGTTCACGGTCCGCGGTCACGTCGTGGGCGCGGACGAGGTCGTCGCCCACCGCTACGCCCACCGCGCCAGCGGCCTGCGGCGCAGCCCGCTGCGGCTGTCCGCCGCCCTAGCCGAACTCGGAGGTTGACCCGTGGGATACGCGATCCTGGCCGTGATGGCCGTCGGTGTCGTCCTGATGCTCACCCGCGTCCTGCCCACGGCGTTCGCGCTGGGGCTCATGGCGGTCGTCATCGCCCTGCTGGCGGGCGCGTCCGTGCTGGGGGACAAGAACAGCGTCGGCACGACCGTCCTGCAAACCGGTTCGACCCTGCTGGCCGCGACGATGATCGCGGTGCTGCTCGGCTCGTGGCTGGGCACGCTCATGGAGGACACCGGTATCGCCTCCACGCTGGTGCGCAAGATCGTGGAGTTCGGCGGCGAGCGGCCCGCCGTGGTCGCGCTCGGCGTGTACTTCGTGGCGGTGCTGTGCGGCAGCATCACCGGGTCCGCGCCCGCCGCGATGCTCGCGGGTGTCGTCGGCATCCCGGCGATGATCGCCGTGGGCGTCCGGCCGGTGGTGGCGGGCGGCACGGTGCTGATGGGCATCGCCACCGGCCTCCCGCTGGACCTGATCGGCTGGCAGTTCCTGTCCGACGCGATCAAGATCCCGCTCGACCAGGTCCGGTCGTTCCAGCTCACGCTGTTCCCGATCGTTCTGGTCGGCAGCCTGCTCTACATCCTGGTCGAGACCCGCCGCCGCGGCGCGCGGCACGCGTGGGCGGTCAAGCTGGACTCCGCGCCGTCCACCAGAGTGCGTCGCGGGGACGCCCCTTGGTACGCGCTGGTCGCCCCGGCGGTGCCGATCGTGCTGGCGCTGGGCTTCCACGTGCCGATCGTGCCGTCGCTGCTCGCGGGCGTCGTCTACGCGCTGCTGACCACGACCAGGCCCGGCAAGCTCGGCGAACGGGCGCTGCGGTCGCTCTACCGGGCGTTCGACGTGGCCGCGCCGCCGATCGTGCTGTTCGTGGCGATCGGGATGCTGCTCTCGGCCGTGCGGCTGCCGGGCGCGGTGAGCGCGCTGACGCCGATCGTGTCCGCGTTGAGCCCGTCCGGGACGCTGCTGTTCGTGCTGGTGTTCGCCGCGCTGGTGCCGCTGTGCCTGTACCGGGGGCCGTTCAACGTCTACGGCCTCGGGGCGGGTGTGGCGGGCGTGCTGGTGTCCGGCGGGATCTACCCGGCCACGGCGGTGCTCGGCCTGATGGCGTCCTACGGGCAGGTGCTCGGCGTCTCCGACCCGACGAGCACCCAGACCGTGTGGAGCGCGCAGTACGCGGGGGTGCGGCCGGAGAAGGTGATGGCCTCGACCCTGCCGTACACGTGGCTCATCGCGATCGGCGGCCTGGTGCTGACCGCCGCCCTGCACCTCACGTAGACCAGCGGTCCAGCAAGGTCCGCACGTGCTCGCGCAACTGGTCGTCCGGGAACCCGGTGCCGGTGGTGAGCGCCTGGTAGACCACCGGGCCGACGAACTGCGCGGTGCCGAGGTCCGCGGACGGCATGGCGGGCGCGACCGGCCGGACCCGGTCCAGCACGGCCCGTGCGCTCGTGCCCAGCAGGTCGGCGGTGTGCACGAGGTCGCGGACCGCCGGGTCGTGCTGGGCCTCGCCGACCAGGGCGCGGTAGGCGTGCCCGGCCGGTGAGGTGAGCAGGAAGTCGCGCAGTTCCCGCAGGTAGGCGGCCAGGTCGTCGGCGGCGTCGGGGAGGGCGGGCGTGGTCAGCTCCTCCTCGACGTCGTCGACGATGGCCTCGAGGAGGATCTCGGCCTTCGTCGTCCACCACCGGTAGAGGGTCTGGCGGCCGACGCCCGCCCGTTCGGCGATGCCCTTCATCGTGAGGGCGGCGTAGCCGACGTCCACGAGCAGGTCGTCCACCGCGTGCAGCACCGCGCGCCGGGACCGCTCGCTGCGGGGGCGGCCCATCCTGGTGGTCTCGTCGGCGGTCACGGCCGGAACTGTACCGAGACACGGTGTCCCGCATGTGTTAGCGTCAGTTACGAGTCACGCTGACTCGTAACTAGTGCCGCTGGTGTCTCGAGTCGAGCGCCCTCCACCTCGCGGCACGCGCTCCCCGGAAGGCCTTCCCATGCGCTCGGAGAACGAGCTGATCCTCGACGTGCTGCGGCGGCGCGCCCGCCCGGCCCTGGCCGGTTGCTCGGCCTCGATCGTCCACCAGACCTGCGAGGCGCTGGTGCCGCTGGCCATCGGCCTCGCCGTCGACCACGCGATCGACGGCGCTCCGCCGATCGCGATCCTCGTCGCCGTCGGCGCCGTGCTCGCCCTGTTCACGGTCCTCGCGACCGGCGGCGGCGTCGCCTCGTGGGTGCTGAGCGCCACCAGCCTGCGCGAGGCCCACGACCTGCGGGTCCGCGCCATGGGCCAGGTGCTGGCCGACCCGCTCGTGGGCCGCGACCGGCGGCCCGGCGAGCTGATGAGCATCCTCACGTCCGACACCAAGGCCACCGCCGACATCGTCCGCGTCCTCGCCTACCTCGCCTCCGGCGTCGTCGGGCTGGCGGTCGCGGTCGTCGTGCTGCTGCGCGTGGACCTGTGGCTGGGCCTGGGCATCGTCGTGGTACTGCCCTTGCTGGTGCTGGGCATCGACCGGCTGGGCCCGTGGGTCGAGCGGAAGGTCCGCGCCCGCCAGCAGGCCGGTGGCCTCGCCGCCGCGCTGGCCGCCGAACTCGTCCACGCCCTGCGCCCGCTGCGCAGCTTCGGCGGCGTGCCCGAGGCGGTCCGGCGCTACCGCCTCACGAGCAGGCGGTCGCTCGACACCGTCCTGGACACGGCGTCGGCGTCGGCCGTCGTGGCGGTCACCGGCCTGCTGGCGACCGGCGCGGTGCTGGTCGGCACGGCGGCCGCCGCGGGCGCGATGGCGCTGTCCGGCCGCGTCTCGGTCGGCGAGTTCGTGACCGTGGTCGTGATGGCGTCGTTCGTCGCCGAGCCGGTGCGGCGGATCTCGGCCAGCGTGGAGCAGATCGCCGGCTCCCGCGCCGGTGCCGCCCGCGTCGCAGCCCTGCTCACCGCGTCCCCGCGCATCTTTACCGAGGTGGCGGCGGAGACGCTCGGACCGTTGCGCGTGCGGGACGTGGCGGTCGGGCCGATCACCGGCCTCGACTTCACCCTCGCGCCGGGCGAGGTGCTCGGCATCGCCACCACCGACCCGGCCGCCGCCGACGCCGTGGCGGACCTGCTCGCCCGGCGGGTGCGCCCGTCGTCGGGAACGTTGTCGTTCGGCGACGTCGACGCGGCGGATGTGGACGCGCGGCGGCACGTGCTGGTCGAGCCGCACGCCGCCTATTTGCTCGGCGGCACGCTCGACGCGGCGCTGGACACCGGTCGGGCCGCGGGCTCGGACGCGGTGGACCGCGCGGTGACCGCCGCCGGGGCCGCCGAGGTCGTGGAATCCCTGGCACGGCAGCGGTCCGTGCTGCTGGAAGGCGGCGCGAACCTGTCCGGCGGACAGCGGCAGCGCGTCGCGCTCGCCCGCGCGCTGGCCGCGGAACCGCCGGTGCTCGTGCTGCGCGACCCGCTCACGGCGGTCGACGCCGTGACCGAGGACGCGGTCGCCGCGGGCCTGCACGCCCTGCGCCGCGACGGCTCGGCGGGCACGGTCGTGATCACCACCTCGCCGCCGCTGCTGTCCCGCTGCGACCGGGTCGTCTTCCTCGACGGAGGACCGCCGGTCGTGTCCACCCACGCCGAACTCGCCACCGTGCGGGCCTACGCCGAGGCGGTGCTGCGGTGAGCGCCACCCTGACCGACCGTCCACTTCGGACCGATCGGGAACCGGCCGTGCTGCCGATCGCGACCAGCCGCCAGAGCCTCGCGGGGCTGTGGCGGGCGCTGAAGAGCCATCCCGCCGAGTGCGTGGCGACGCTGGCGCTGACCGTGGTCGCGGGCCTCGGCGTCGTGGCCGTGCCGCTGTTCCTCGGCGAGCTTGTCGACGCCGTGCGCGCGGGGGCGCGGGCCGACCTCGTGCCGCTGCTCGCGCTCACCGCCGCGGGCGTGGTGTTCGGAGCCGTGTTCACCGCGCTGGCGCAGCGCGCCACGGAACGGCTGGGCGCGCGGGTCGCGGCCGACCTGCGCGAGGAGGTGCTGGTCCGGGCGTTGGGCATCGAGTCCCGCGTCCTGGAGCGGGTCGGCAGCGGCGACATCGCGTCCCGCGTCACGGAGGACGTGGAGAACTTCGTCGCGGCGGTCCCGCTGGCCGCCACGGTGTTCAGCGCCGGGACGACGATCGTGGTGTCGGCGGCGGGCTTCGCGTCGGTGGACTGGCGGTTGGCGCTCGCGTTCACCGTCGTGTTCCCGGTGTACTGGCTGAGCCTGCGCGCCTACCTGCCCAAGGCCGGTCCGCTCTACGCCGCCGAGCGCCGGGCGGCCGCCGAACGCGGCCAGGTGATGCTGGAATCGTTGCACGGCCTGACCACCGTGCACGCCTACGACATGGCCGGGACGCAGTCGCGGCGGGTGGCGGACGCCTCCGAGCGGACGCTGACCGCGGCCGTGCGGGCGTTGCGGCTGTTCATCTTCTTCATGAAGTCGATGAACGCCGCCGAGGCGCTGGGCCTGTCGGCGATCCTGCTGACCGGGTACTGGCTGGTCGACGGCGGAGCGGTGACGGTCGGCGAGGTGACCGCGGCGGCCCTGCTGTTCCACCGGCTGTTCGAGCCGCTCGGGACCGTGCTGCTGTCGTTCGACGACGTGCAGCGGGCGGGTGCGGCGCTGGCGCGGATCGTCGGCGTGACACTCGTCCCGCCGCCCCCGAGCAGGCCCGACCGGCCGCACGTCGGCGCGGTCGCGGTGGTGGCGAAGGGGATCCGGCACTCCTACGAGGAGGGGCACGAGGTCGTGCGCGGCATCGACGTCGAGGTGCCCGCCGGGACCTCGCTCGCCGTGGTCGGGGCCAGCGGCGCGGGCAAGACGACGCTCGCGGGCGTGCTCGCCGGGGTGTTCCCGCCGTCGGCCGGCCGGACGGAGCTGCGGGACGAGCGGGGGAGCGTCGACGTCGGCGACCTCGACCCGAGCCAGGTCCGCGACTGGATCGGCATGGTGTCGCAGGAGACGCACGTGTTCGCCGGGACGCTGCGCGAGGACGTGGTGTTCGCCGCGCCCGGCAGCACCGACGAGCAAGTCCGCGCCGCGGTGGCCGCCGTCGGGGCGGGCGCGTGGGTCGCCGCGCTGCCCGACGGCCTGGACACCGTCGTCGGACCGCACACCCTGACGGCGGCCCGCGTTCAGCAGCTCGCGCTGGCCAGGCTGCTGCTGCGCGACCCGCCCGTGGTCGTGCTGGACGAGGCCACCGCCGAGGCGGGCAGCTCCGGCGCGCGCGACCTCGAGGAGGCCGCGGCGGCGGTGGTGTCCGGTCGGACCGCGATCGTGGTCGCGCACCGGCTCACCCAGGCGCGGGCGTGCGACCGGATCGCGGTCGTGGCGGACGGTCTCGTCGTGGAGCTCGGCACGCACGACGAGCTCGTCGCGCTGGGTGGCCGGTACGCCGAGCTGTGGCGGGCGTGGTCGAGGCGGTGAGTCAGAGGGTGGTCGCCCGCGGGTCCCAGTTCTCCGGGAGCGCGGGCGGCGCCTCCACCGTGCTGGCGACGTCGACGGTCCGGCCCTTGGCGGCCGACTCGTCGATCGCCAGCATGGCGTCGAGCACGTGGTGCGCCAGCGCGCCGGACGCCCGTTCCGCGGCGCCGGAGCGGATCGCGCGGGCCAGCTCCAGCACGCCGGTGCCGCGTTCGGCGTCATGTCCTTGCGCGGTCAGGGTTTCCGGCTCCGACCGGTTCGGCAGGTGCAGCGTGGTCGACCCGTCGAACCGGTTCGGGTCCGGCAGCACGGCCGTGCCGCGCGTGCCGGTGACCTCCACGAAACCGGTGCGCTGCAAGGCCGAGTCGAAGCTCAGCACCAGCTGGGCCGACCCGCCGCGGTCGAACTCGACCAGCGCCGTGACCGACGTCGGCACGGTGACCGGGAACTCCGTGCCCGCGCGTGGACCGGAGCCGATGACCCTGGTGTCGCGCGCCCGGTTCGCGGTGGCCGTGACCCGGCGGATCGCCCCGAACACCTGCACCAGCACGGTCAGGTAGTACGGGCCCATGTCCAGCAGCGGCCCGCCGCCCTGCTGGAACAGGAACTCCGGCGCCGGGTGCCACCGTTCCGGCCCCGGCGTCTGGAAGATCGCCAACGCCGTGCGCGGCTCGCCGATCCGGCCCGCCTCGATCGCCCGCCGCGCCGTCTGGAGCCCCGCGCCGAGCACGGTGTCCGGCGCGCTCGCCACCCGCAACCCCTTCTCCTGGGCCCGGTCCAGCAGCTTGCGGGCCGCTTCCCGGTCCAGCGCCAGCGGTTTCTCGGTCCACACGTGCTTGCCCGCGTCCAGCGCGGCCAGCCCGACCTCGACGTGCGCCGCCGGGATCGTCAGGTTGACCACGATCTCGATCTCCGGGTCGTCGAGCACCGCGTCGACCCCGCCCGACCGCGCGACGCCGTGCCGCACCGCCTGCGCCGCCGCCCGCTCCACGTCCAGGTCGGCCACGGCCAGCACCCGCACGTCCGGGAACGACGTCAGGTTGGTCAGGTAGGCGTCGCTGATGACCCCGGCGCCGATGACCCCCACACCGACGGGCCCGCTCACCGTTCGGCCCCCGCGAGGTAGGCGAGGCTCGTCGCGATCCCGGCGAACACGTCCCCGTCGAAGTAGTCGAACTCCACCACGCGCAGCGCGTTCGGCGCCGCCGCCAGCACGTCAGCCACCGGAACCTGCCCCTGACCAGCGGGAACCTGCCCGGTCCCGTCGGTGGCCAGCCCGCCGTCCTTGACGTGGATCGCGACCACCCGGTCCCCGAGTCGCTTCAGCAGCGCCGCGGCGTCCTCACCGCCGGCCGTGGCCCAGTACGTGTCGACCTCCAGCACCACCCGCGGGTCCAGTTGGTCCGCCAGCACCTCGAACGCGCTGCGCCCGTCGATCCGCGACTCCAGCTCCCACCAGTGGTTGTGGTAGCCGACCCGCACGCCGTGCTCCGCCGCCACGGCCGCGGCATCGTTCAACGCCTTGGCCGTGGCCGCGATGTCGTCGGCCGCCTGCCACTTCTCGGCGCCGATGTAGGGATCGATCACGACCCCGATCCCGACCTCCGCGGCCACCTCGAACACCGGCCGCTGCTCCACCCCCACGAGCCGCGCGTGGGCCGTGGGCGCACTGAGCCCGTTCTCCGCCAAAGCGGTCCGCAGGACCTCGGCGTTCTCCAGCACGCCGTACGGCTCGACCTGGGTGAACCCGATGGCGGCGACCCGCCGCAGGGTGTCGATCGGATCGGCCGCGAACGCGTCGCGGACCGAGTAAAGCTGCACGGACGGATCCGTCATTTCCAACTCCTGACTTCGCCGGTGGAGACAGTTGTGGAAGCGCTCCCACAATATCTACCACGTGGTAGATATTGTGGCTAGGGGGTCCACCAGAAACCGGTTTTCCACTGCTGCGACAAGGAAAACCGGTCGAACCGGTCATCGAGTCCGGTCTGGACGGTCCTTCGCCGCCACGACGGCCACAGCGGAGGCGTGCTCCTCACGAACACTCGCGAGGTAGCCTTCGAACCGGGGGCGCGCGGCCGCGAGGTCCTCGGCCATGACGACGCTCCTCGAACTCAGGTCCAGCGCCGCGGCGAGATCCCGACCCGCCGAGACCCTCGCGTACGCCGCCGAGCGCAGAGCGGTGGAGACCAACCCCGGCAGATCCGATCCGCTCGCCTCGGCGAGGGCCAAGGCCTTGTCGGCGAGCGCGATCCCCTTGTCGTGCTCGCCCAGCTCCGCCAGCGTGCGGGCCTGGTAGGTGAGCAGCATCAGGTGGTTCCCCAGGTCGTTCTCGGGTGGGATGAGCGCCAGCCACTCCTCGGCTCGACCGGCTGCCTGGTCGGCGCGGCCGTAGAGCAGGTAGGCGTTCCACAGCGCCCGGATGACCAGTGCGAGGCCGGGAAGGTCACCCAGCGGCCGGAGGAGCGCCAACGCCTGTTCCAGCGGCTGGAGTGCCGATTCGGAGTTCCCGAACCGGATGTGGCAGATCGCCAGGAGCCGCAGCGCCAAGGCCGTCGCTCGGTCCGCGCCGGGGTTTCCCGTGGGCAGGTCGCCGCGAATGGCCACGGATTCTGTCGCGAGCGGCAGGGCGTCGGCGACGTTGTCGACCTTGACCAGGACCCCGGCGCACGCGTCCAGCGCGTCGGCCAACCGGGACTCGTCCGCCGCGCCGTTCTTGAGGAGGTGCCTGGACACCTCCACGTTCCGGAGCGCCACCACCACCGATTCGGGGATCCGTTCGGCCTCGTCGAGCCACCTCGCCAGACCGGCCAAGAGATCGACGACGTCCTCGCCGAACCCCCGCAGCACCGCTCCCCGGAACTGCCCCAACGAGGTCGAGGCCTCGTCGAGGAGAGGCCACACCCGGTCCCACTGCCTCGCTTGGCTGAGGACTCGGGCGAGGCACGCGAGCGAGTTCGTGAGCACAGGGATGGTGGGCTGGGACTCGGACACCTGGTTTCGGACGAAGTCCAGGCACTCCTCGGCCAAGGCCGTCGCCTCGGTGGAACGACCGGTGTTCGCCAGGTCGATAGCGCGGTTGGTCAGGGTGAACGCGAGAAGTTCCCTGCTTCCGGTCGGGTTGATCCGCGCGGCCGTCCGGGCGAGGTCGAGCGCCTCGTCGGTGAGGGCGTCCGCCTCGGCCGTCCGTCCGAGTTCCAGGTAGCAGCTCGACAGCATTCCGATGGCCGCCGCCTGTTCGCTGCCGACGTAGTCGGTGAGGTCCCGGTACAGGGCAACGGACCGTTCGAGCGGCGGCAGGGCCTCGGACGGCCTGTTCTCCAGGTACAGCTGGAAACCCAGGCCGCGCAGGCCGTCCGCGAGCATCATCAGGTGCCCCGGATCGCCGTGGTCGTCGGAGATGGCGTCCACCTCGCGGTAGAGCGCGGCCGCTCGGCCGCGGTCGCCGGACAGCATCGCGAGGCTCGCCATGATCAGCAAGGGCATGCCGGCGAGCGGGCCGTACTCCTTCCGATCCAGGCGGACGAGATCGGCCACGATCGCTTGCGCCTCCACGATGAGGTGGGTGTCGTCCGCGGTTCCCTCCAGCACGCGCATGGTGGTCAGACCGAGCAGGGCGAACACCAGGGCGGCGCGGTCGGCGGGTTCGGTGGCGGACATCCGGAACACCGGGATCGCCTCCGAGTACGCCTGGATCGCCTGCGGCACCAGTCCCGCCACCATCGCGCGGTCGCCGACGTCGGCCCGTGCGCGCGCTAGGGCCAGGGGGTCGACGTCCGTGAGGGATCGCGCCAGGGTGTCGGCGATCGCGTGGGCGCCGATCTCCACACCCGAGTTGCGGGAGTCCGGCAGCAGGACCGCGATCGACGTCAAGACCTCGGTGTCCAGGTGGACGAGCGCCACCATGGTCGGGCTGCCCGCGTCGATCGCCAGTTGGGGATCCCTCCGCAGGAGGTCTTCCAGGTGCTTCGCGACGTGCGGGTGGCGGTCGGACGCCGCCGCGAGGTACGTCAGCGCGTGAGCGGTGTGCCGTGGGGCGGATTTGCGGCGTTTCAGCAGCCTGCGCAGGGTCGGGACGGCCCAGCGCGCCTCGTCGTCGCCTCCGGGGAGCAGGCGGGCCAGGTAGTCCTCGGCCAAGCGGTCCGGCAGCAACGGCTGGAGGTTCTGCTCGGGGGTCGCGGTCGGGTAGCAGACCGCGTGGTCGTCCACCACCTGGTCCGGGTCCGGGGTGAACTTGGCGAGGGCGGTCCTCGCCACGTCGTACGGCACCGCGCCGGTCAGGCACGCCACGAACGTGGCCCGGCGCATCAACCGTGGCGTGGTGAAGCTCGACGACGTCTCGTGCAGCTTGTGCCACAGGCTTTCCTCGCGGTCGAGGAGGTAGCCGGACAGGTCCGTCGACGGGGTGACGTCGCGGGCGTGCGCGTCGACCGCCACCAGCGCCGCCATGTGCAGCGACAGGACCGATCCGCTGTCGAGCGGTCCGGGCGGCCGGATGGCGGACGGGTCGTCCACGCCGAAGAGCGGGGCGAAGCTGGTCTTCGCGTGGTCGAACGCGCGTTCGCGGTCGTCGGGGGCCTCGGCCAGCGGGGGGAGTTCCAGGGCCGTGGCGTGGACGTCGAGGGCGGGGCGGGCGCGCAGGTCGCCGCGCACCCCGCTCCACAGCCCCGTCGACCTGGCCACCAGCAGCACGCGCACGGGGCCGGAGGCGCTCAGCGCGATCTCCTCGACCACGGACCCCAGCGCGCTCAGCCGCCAGCGGTCGGCGTAGTCCACCACCAGCAGGACGCCCGCCGCGCCGGACAGGGCGTGGTCCGTGCCGGTGGGCGCGGCGGTCAGGACGTGCCACCCGCCGGTGAGGGTGTCGGCGGCGAACCGGAACGCCAACCTGGTCTTGCCCTGGCCGCCCGGCCCGTGCAGCCACAGCACCGAGAGGCCGTGCGGGGAGTCGCGCCACGCGGTCAGCTCGGCCCGTTCCGCCTCCCGGCCGGTGAACTCGACCACCTGGTGCGCGGCGTTCAGGAGCGCGGACGGCTGGTCGACCAGCGCTGCCAGGTCGGAGCGCCGGGCGGGCGGCGACCAGGACGACACCGAGTGGTCGCTCGTCCGCACGACGATGTCGCCACCCGCCTGGAAGAGCGTCGAACCCACCGCCGCCACGCCGAACTGGTTCACCGGGCCACCTCTCCGAAGCGTCGAAACCCGTTGTACGCCAAGCCGAAGACGCTCCGACTGGTCAGAAGACGGACAGTTGCAGGACGGTTTGCTCCCCGCCCCCGTCGAGGGCTAACCCGGTGGGCCGGTCTTCGGATCTGATGGCTGTCCGCACGACAGGAGGTTGGGGTTTGTCCGAGATCAGCGGTCGGATCGAGGCGGTGCTGGAGCGCAGGCGGTTGCGGTTGCCCGTCGTGGACGTGGAGATCGCGCGGTGGCGGCGGTTGGGGGAGACGATCGCGCGGTTGGGCGCGGCGGTCGCCGAGGCGAAGGTCGAGGACGGGGACGCGGTGCCGCAGTTGGCGGGCGTCGACGTGTCCGACATGGCGGTGCGGGCCGCGGCGTCGTTGGCGGCCTTGCAGGTCGTGCGGTCGCGGGTGAGCCGGAGCACGGTGAACATCGGCGTCAGCGGGCAGGCGCGCAACGGGAAGAGCACGCTGCTCCAGTCGTTGTCGGGGTTGAGCGACCAGCAGATCCCGTCCGGGCGCGGGCGGCCGGTGACGGCGGTGCGCAGCCGGATCTTCCACTCGGCGGACACGCGGGCCGCGCGGCTCACGATGCACACCGAGCACTCGTTCCACGAGGAGGTGCTGCGCCCCTACTACGAGGAGTTCCAGCCGCTCCCGGCTCCGGCCACGTTCGCGGAGTTCGCCGCCCAGTCCGACGCCCTGCCCGCCGGCACGCCCACGGGTGACCTGGAGCGCGACCCCCGCCTCGGGCCGCTGCTGGCGCGGCTGCGGGAGATGCACGCGGCCACGGCGACCTACCGGCAGCACCTGACCGGCGGGGTCGAGACGGTCGACCTGGAGAAGCTGCGCGATTGGGTCGCCTACCCGGCCGACGACGACCCGCGCCAGGACCGGCGGTACCTCGCCGTGCGAGAGGCCGTGATCCACTGCGACTTCCTCGACGACGACGTGGTCGCGCTCGGCCTGATCGACCTGCCCGGCCTGGGCGAGCTGACGCCGAAGGCCGAGGAACGGCACCTCGCAGGCCTGCACAACGACGTCGACTTCGTTCTCGTGGTGAAGTGGCCGACCGACACCAACTCGCTCTGGACGTCGAGCGACGCCGCCGGACTGGAGCTGATCAACCGGGCGCGGTCCGCCGCGGCCATGCGCGACTTCGCCGCGATCCTGGTCAACACCGGCGAGTGCCTGCCGTCCAACGTCGAGGCCCTCCACGCCGACCTCACCGAACGGGTGAACAACAAGATCCCCAACGGCCACTACCGGGTGCTCGAAGCCGACGTCGCCGACCGCGGGCAGGTGCGCGAACGGGTGCTCGGCGACGTGCTCGCTCACCTGGCGGAAGCGTTGCCGCGCATGGACAGCGCGGTGGTCGACGGGGCGATGGCGACCTGCGCGGCCAACCTGGAGGCCTTGCGCGGCAGCGTGTCCGCCGCGTTGACCGCGCTGCGCTCGGTGCTCACGCCGACGCCGTACGAGGAGCTGTTCGCGCGGGCCGAGGCGTTGCGCGCGGAACTGGCGCTGTCGTTGCAGTCGTGGGTGTCCGAGCTGTACGCGCAGGCCTCCGACGGCACGGCGGACCAGGACTTCCACCAGCGCACCGAGGAGGTGCAGACGCAGATCCGGGCGTGGGTGGTCGACGGCTTCGGCCAGGGCGTCGAGCGGTGGCAGCGCGAGGCGGTGGACCGGTTCCGCACGGAGCGGGCCTCGCGGCCCCACGCGTCGCTGGTGCTGAACGCGGCGCGGGTCGAGATCGCCCGCCGGTTCGGCGCGGTCGACGACGTGCTGCTCGCCCGGCGCGACGCGTTCTGGGCCGGGCTCGTGCGGGCGCTCGGACCGCGGTTCGGGGCGCTGCTGGGCGACGACCCGACGGCCGATCCGCGGCGGGCGCTGCTGACGCTGCTCGACCGGCTGCGGGACGCGCCGGAACCGTGCCCGAACCTGGTGGAGGTGTTCGAGTTCGTGCTGGACGTGCGCCTGGACTTCCGCACGCTCGTGCTGCCGCGGCTGCGGGAGACGTTGATGCTGCTCTACCCCGAGCCGCCGGGCGACCGGGGCGTGCGGATGGCGTCGCTGACCGGCGTGTCCCACGACGAGGCGGGCGCGGCGCTGCTGTTCGACCGGCTCAGCCAGCTCGCGCGGCAGGGCGTGCACGACGCGGGCAGCGTGCTCGGCGGCATCCCCGGCATCGCCGCGCGGGTGCTGCTGGCGTTCGCCGAGCAGTTCGAGGACGTGGTGGTGCGCGGGGCCCAGTCCAGGGCGGAACTGGCCAGGGTCGCCGACGCGTTCCGCGACCAGATGTGGCCGGAGGCCGACACCGGGCCCGCGCGGGTCACGGCGCAGGTGCAGCGGGTCCGCAGCGTGCTGGCCGAACTGCACCACGAGCTGGCCGACGCGCGGCGGGAGGCGGCGTGACCGGGGCGTTCAAGGCCGCGATGGTCGGCCCGACGGGCGTGGGCAAGACGACGCTGCTCACCGCGGTGCTCACCGAGACGGAGAGCATCCTCGACGGCCTGCCGATGAAGGTGGCGACCGACGAGGAGACCGAGTTCCGGGTCAACGACCACCTGAAGCAGCTCAGGAAGGCGTTGGCCGCCAAGGAGTTCCACCCCGGCGCGCTGACCAACACCCAGGTCATGTCGGTGTACGACGTCTCGTTGCGGGTCCTCGACGCGGAGTCGCTGGACATCCCGTTCAGCCTGCTGGACTTCCCCGGCGGCTGGATGGACCCCGCCGTGCGCAAGGGCGCGATGGGCGCGGCGGACGGCTGGCCCCGGTGCGTCGCGCACATCCAGGAGAGCGTGATGCTGCTGGTGCCGATCGACGCCGCCGTCCTGATGGAGGCCCGCACGCCCGCGTACCGGGCCGCCCGCACCGAGCGGCTGGGCTTGGTGGACGTGGAGCGGACGGCCCGCGAGTGGGCCCGCGTGCGCAACGAGCGGCCGGACGAGCCCGCCGTCCTCGTGCTCGCCCCGCTCAAGTGCGAGAAGTACTTCGACGACAACGGCGGCGACAACGGGTTCGACGGCGGCCAGCTCCGCCGCGAGGTGAGGTCGTTGTACGACAAGGTGATCACCGAGGTCCGCAAGCAGGCGACCAACTCGCCGATCCGGGTCCTCTACGCGCCGATCGACACGTACGGCTGCGTCGAGCTGGCGGAGGCCTTCTGGCGGCCGGACGCGAAGGGGGAGTTGGAGCTGGACGCCTTCTACCGGTTCCGGGGCAACCCGCCGGAGGTGCGGGTGAAGGCGGCGGCGACGATCATGCAGGAGCTGTGCCGGATGATCGTCCACGCCCAGGACGCCGCCGAACGGGAGCGGGCCGTGCCGCTGCACGAGCGCGCGGACCTGTTGCAGCAGCGGAAGAACGAGCACAAGGGGATCCTCGGCACCCTCGTCTACCACCTCAGCGGCGAGGGCCGTGCGGTCGACCGGAAGCTCGACGAGGCCCGGTTGGGGATCGAGGGCGTTGCCAGGCGCCGCGCGCAGTTGCAGGACGCCGTCGCCCGGTTGGCGGGCAAGCCGAACGACCCCCGCGTGGAGGAGTGGTGAACACCGTGGCGATCACCGTCATCACCCGAGGTCGGACTCGGGACTACGGCTACCTCGGCGCGGCCGTCGAGGAGTGGTGGGCGGGGCCGACGGCCCGGCTGAACCTCAACGAGTCCGAGGTGCTGGTGGTGCGCGACGGCGACGCCGTGCGCGCGCTGCTGAGCGGCATCCCGGCGAACCGGCGCGACAGCAAGACCCGCGACATCCGCGTGACGCTGGCCATCGACGGTCTGGAGGGGGAACCGGAGTTGGCCCGCAGGCTGGTCTCCGCGTGCCTGGCCGAGGAGTCGCGGGCCGAACTCGGCGCGGTCGTGGACCGGGTGGTCACCGAGGAGGTCGTGGACGAGCTGCTGGGCGCGGAGGACGGGGACGTCGGGGCGTCGCTGCTCGCGGAACTCCTCGAGTGGCGGCACGATCCCGTGGCTCCGGCCGGGGCGCGGGACGACTCGTGGGTCGGGCCGGTGGCCGAGGGCGCGGGGCCGTTCATGGCGCGGCTCGACGAGGTGCTCGACGGGCGGCCGGGGGTCCTGGTCGCCACGCACGCCTTCGCCAGCCTGGAGCGGTCCCGGACGGTCGCGGAGGAGTTGGCCGCGGACACCGCGCTGCTCCTGCACCGGACCGCCCTGCGGGAGGTGGTGCCGCTGGGAAAAGCCGAGGCGCCGGAACGCACCCCGACGTCGCCCAAGCTCCTGGTGGCGTTGGCGGCGGCGATCGTTCTGGCGCTGGTCTGGCTCGTCGTGCAGTGGCTGGGCCGGTTCGGGTCGACCTGACGGCGGAGGGACGGTCCACCGCCCCTCGTCGGGGCTGGTCGGCCGGGCTGGTCGGCCGGGCAGACGCCCGGAGCGCCGAGGTCGAACTCCGGCTGCCCGCGCTGTTCGACGCGCTCCGGCTGGCCCTCCGGCTCGCTGTCACCGCTCCGGAGACCTCCGAGGTGCACCGCCTGGCCCGGACCGTGGTCGAGCTGCTGGGCCCGGCGGGGGAGTGGACCGAACCGGACTGGCGACTGCGGCTGGTGAGCGCGGACGTCACCGCCTTCTGCCGGGCCACGGGCGAACCGGTCGCCCGCGCGGTCCGCGAGCTGCTGGCGGCCCTGCCGCGGGAGGAGGGGCGCCGCTGACCAGGCGCACCACGGGGACGATCCAGAGCCGGAACACTTAGCCCTTGCGCTAAGTGTTCCGGCGGTTGATACTTAGCCACATGGCACAGTATTTGGCGGAGCTGGACGGTGTGTTCGCCGCCCTCGCCGACCCGACCCGGCGCGGCGTCATCCGACGCCTCGGGCGCAGCCCGACCACCGTGGGCGACCTCGCCCGCGAGTTCCCGATGACGCTGCCGTCCTTCATGAAGCACGTCCGCACGCTGGAGGCCAGCGGCCTGATCCGCACGGTCAAGCACGGCCGCGTGCGGACCTGCGTGCTCAACCGCGACCGCCTCGCCGTCGTCGACGGCTGGCTCGCGGAGGAGCGGCGGATCTGGGAAGAGCGCACCGACCGCCTCGAACGCCTCGTCACCGAACCGGAGGAGAACCGACCGTGAACCCCGACCTCGACCTCGTCGTGCACCGGGTCATCCGCGCCCCGCGCGCCACCGTGTGGGCCGCGTGGACCGACCCGGACCGCTTCGCCCGGTGGTGGTTGCCCGCGCCGACCGTCTGCCGCGTCGACCGCCTGGACGTGCGGCCGGGCGGCGCGCTCGTGACGCGGATGAGCGACGACGGTGTGGACTTCGTGCCGCACATGGACGTGACGTTCCTCGTCGTCGAGGACCTGGAGCGGATCGTGTTCACCAACACGGTCGACAGCTCCTGGCGTCCCGTGCCTCCCGCGCCGGTGCACCTGACCGCCGAGGTCGTGCTGGCCGACCACGCGGACGGCACGGACTACCGGGTCGTCGTCCGCCACGGCGACCCGGCGTCCCGCACCCGCCACGAGGAACTGGGCTTCTTCGACGGCTGGGGCTCGGTCACCAAGCAGCTCGCCGCGGTGGCGGAGAACCCGTGAAGCTCGTGCTGACGGCGTTCGTCTCCCTCGACGGGGTCAGCCAGGGCCCCGGCTCGCCGACCGAGGACACGAGCGACGGCTTCACCCGTGGCGGCTGGCTGGTGCCGTACCTGGACGAGCTGTTCGTCCGGCGCACCTCCGAGTGGCTGGACCTCGCCGACGGGCTGCTGTTCGGGCGGCGGACCTACGAGGCGTTCGCCCGCGACTGGCCGCGGATCACCGACCCGGACGACCCGTTCACCGAGCGGATGAACGCGCTGCCCAAGTACGTGGTGACCGGCACCCTCGCCGAAGGCGGGTGGGCCCCGACGACCGTGCTGCGCGGCGACCCGCTCCGGACCGTCGCCGGGCTCAAGGCGCGGCCGGGACGGGAACTCCAGGTCCACGGCAGCGCGCGGCTCGGCAACGCCCTGCTGGCGGCGGGTCTCGTCGACACCGTCCGGCTCGTCGTCGCCCCGGTCGTGCTCGGGTCCGGCAGGCGGCTGTTCGACCACCCGACCGGCCCCGTCGGCCTCCGCCTCGACCACCAGGAGGTCACGGCGAACGGCCTGCTGCTGCTCGAGTACTCCGGCGCGGGCGACGCCCCCGTCGCGGAGTACGAGGGCGTCGCGGCCTTCGTCGGCTAGCCGAACACCGACAGCGTGATCCTCGACGGGTGCTCGGGGTCGTGGAAGACCTCGAAGCGGCACGGGACCGCGGTCACCGCGTCGGCCGTCGGGTCGCCGGTGCCGTGGTTGCGGGCGAACCGCGGGAACGCGCCGCCGGACACCTGGACCCGCACCCGGTGGCCGCGGCGGAACCGGTAGGCCGTCGGGTCCAGCTCGACCTCGACGGTGGTGATGCCGTCGTGCGCCGGGACCCGCAGGACGCCGTCGGTGACGTTGAGCGAGACGCCCTTCGCGTCCACGTCGCACAGCCGCACGAACACGTCGGCGTGCGGCGTGGACGTGCGGACGTGGACGGTCGCCGACACCTCGCCGATGACGTCCAGGTCGTGGGCCAGCGGCGGACCGGTGTAGACGAGCACGTCGGCGCGCGCCTCGACGGAGCGGTTGTCGTGCTGCTTCGCCTCGCCGCTGAGCATCGGGCCGCCGACCGTCGGCGTCGGGTCGTTCGGGTCGTAGGTGAACCGGTCCGGCGCGGACTCGGCCGGCTCATCGTCGGACAGGCCCCCGACGGACTGGAAGCGCAGGTCACGCGGCTTCGACTCGGCGGGCGGCCACTGCTCGAAGTCGAGCCAGCGGTTCGCGCCCTGGAGGAAGATCCGCACGGGCGGCCGGTGCAACTGGGCGCGGTCGTCCAGCAGGTGCGCGGCCAGCCAGGACGCCTGGTCGCTGATCATCGGTCCCATGCTGGCGGGCTCGCCGTGCTTCCACGGCCCCACGGTCAGCCGGGAGCGGACACCGGCGGACTGGAGCTCCTTGAAGTCGCGCAGCTGCCGGGCGAGGAACAGGTCGTACCAGCCGGTGACCATGCTCGTCGGCGTGGTCAGCTCGGCCAGCCGCCCGCTGTGGTCGGTCTCCGCCCAGTCCTGCGGCGACTCGGCGTGCGAGGTCACGTCCTGGAGGAAAGGCACGGTCTTGCCGATGGCGGCGACGTCCGCGCCGCGCAGCGGCAGGTGCGCCATGGCGGTGCGGGTGCGCTTGGTCTGGAGCGGGTTGGGGAGGGCGGCGAACCGCTCCTCCTGCCTGCCGATCGTGGCCGACCACGACAGCATGTTGTCCAGCGCCAGCACCCCGCCGGGGTAGAAGGCCGAGGTGAACTCCGACGCGGTGATGCCGAGGCACATGGCCTCCAGCGGCGGGTCCAGGTACGGCGCGACCGCCCACTGCGTGTGCCCGAGGTAGCTCCCGCCCGCCATCGCCAGCCGCCCGTCGCACCACGGCTGCTCCCGCAGCCAGGCCGCGGTCGCCAGCCCGTCCTCCTTCTCCTGCCGGAACGCCCGGAACTCCCCGCCGGACCCGAAGGTGCCGCGCACGCTCTGCACCACCACCTGGAACCCGCGCCGCGCGAACGTGCCGCCGAACAACGCCCCCAACGGCCCGCGCCGCCCGTACGGCGTCCGCACCAGCACCACCGGCAACGGCTGGGTGCCCGGCGGCCGGTACCGATCGGCCAACAACCGCACCCCGTCCGGCATGGGGATCACCACGTCCCTCGTCACGACGGGCTTGGGCACCTCAGCCACGGGCAGACCGAGAACCTTGTCGACGAGGCGATCCAGCACGGGCGTCCACCTTTGCAGTTAACGTCGGATAACCCGAGGCTACCCGCGCGTCCCGCCCACGCGCCGGGCCGGAAGTCCCCGGTTCACGCGATCGGGGCGTCGAGCCGGGCGGGGAAATGCGGTGGCCGCCAGCAGCCGAGTGCGCGATAGTTCCACCAGTCGAGTCGAGCGGGGAGGCCGGGATGATGCGGAGTTGGCGTGGTTTCGCGATGGCCGTCCGTTCGAACGGGCTGGACGGCTAGGGGTTCCCTCCGGGAAACCGGACTGGCCGGCGTTCGTCGAACCGCCCGGCCCTCCTGCCGATGAGCTTCGGAAGCGGCGCGGTCTCCAACACCGCGGCCTGGCGGGTTCGACTCCTCCCATCGGTGCTCCAGCGCGCACGGCCCGGCGGCCGTCCGGGGCCCATACCCTCGGACTTCCTGGATCGACACCAGGGTGCGCGACCACGACCGGTGTGAGGGGGCGGGTTTCCGCCCCCTCACACAGGGTCAGCAGGCCGCGTAGAGGGCTTCCTGGTTCTTCCGGTACTCCTCCAGGTTCTGCTCGAGCACGTTCTGGAGGATCTTCCGCCCGGCCTCGTAGCAGGCGGCGAGGGGAGCGCTGTCCGCCTCGACCTTCTGCCGCGCGTCCACGTCGCTCTTGATGTCGGCCTGCGTCTTGGTCAGGTTCTTCGCGTTGGCGTCGATCTTCGTGCGGGTGTCGTCGAGGCCCCGCTGCTTCTCCGCGACCTTCTCGGCGAGCGAGGCGTTGCGGGAACTCTGGTTCGAGTAGAGGACGCCGAAGAGGAGCGCGGCGCCGAGCAGCAGCACGGACAGCAGTGACAGCAGGACCACGGGTGTGGCCGACCTCCGGGGCCGCGCCTGCGTGGTCACGTCGTCGTCTAGCACGCGGACATCACCTTGAGCACCGCCGCTTCGAAGACCTGCTGTGGCCCGCCACCCAGGTCGGCCTGCTTCATGGCCCTGGCCGCGTCCTGGCAGTCGGCCATCTTCTTCCCCGTCGCCTCGGCCTTCAGCCTGGCGTTCGACGCGGTGCTCGCGTCGGTCCTCGCCTTCGACAGCAGGCCGTTGCCGTCGAGCAGCATCCCGGTGGCGTCGAGTTGCCGCTGGTCGAGGTCCGCCGCCTCGGCGGTGAGCGCGGCGCCCCGTGCCTTGGCGTCGAAGTACAGGAATCCGAGCGTCCCGGCGGCTCCCACCAGGACGGTGGCCACGACCGCCAAGGCGATCAGACCGGTTCTCCTCCTCCTGGCCGGTGCCGGTGGAGCCGGTTCGGCGGGTTCCTCGGTGATCGGGTACGTCATGGTGGTTCCCCCTGTGTCGTGAACCCCTGATCTTTTCAGGAGGCACGACTCGGCCGGTAGCGGCGTTCGGTCGCTAACGATCTCCGCGCAGGTACCTGGTCACCATGGCGACCAGTTCCTCCTCGAACGCCTCCACCGTGGTCGTTCCGGGGTCCGCCATGAACTTGTGCGTGTTCATCTCCACCGTGAACAGGATGAGGTCCGCGGCGATGTCGGGGTTGGCCACGTGGATGTCGGGGTGGGTGACGATGACCTCGCGGACCTGGGCCGTGCGGAGTTTGCCGTGGCGGTCGATCGTGTCGATCAGCTCCTGCGACACCGGGGCCTCCTCGATCATCACGCGCAGCAGCCGGGGGTCGTCGCGGTGGTTGTCGATCGCGTCGCGGATCAGGGCCCGGACCGCCGCCTCCAGGGTTCCCGGTGCGAGGTCGAGGTCGGCCGCGCCGGTCCACGTGCCGCGGTCGATGTGCTGGACCAGGATCTCGGCCAGGATCGCGTCCTTGTTCGGGAAGTACTGGTACAGCGAGCCGATGGAGACGCGGGCGCGTTCGGCGATGCGGTTCGTGGTGCCAGCGGCGTAGCCGTGCTCGGCGAAAACGTGAGCAGCCGCGGTGAGGATGCGGTCGCGGGTGAGTTCGGCGCGCACCTGGCGGGGCTTCCGACGTGGCTCTAAGCGGCGGTCCGACGAGGGCATCGCGGTCCTTCCCGTGGCTGGCGAAAGCGAGTTTCGAAGACCTGAGCTAATGCTCACAATAGTGCTATGAACAGCGCAAACGTCAAACCTCGTCGCATGACGACGGTCGAGGAGGTCGAGGCCGTCCTGGGCAGGCCGCCGTCGATGATCATGCTGAAGCAGATCGGCGCGCTCGACGACGGCTGTCGGGCGGTCCTCGCGCTCTGCCCGCTCGCGGGCTTCGGCTACCGCGACGCCGACGGCGTGAGCCGCACGACGTTCCTCGGCGGCGCGCCCGGTTTCGCGCGCGTCCACTCGCCCACGCGGATCTCGTTCACCCTGCCCGACGGCGAGGCGCACGGGGCGGTGTCGTTCGTCTTCCTGCTGCCGGGTGTCGGGGAGACGTTGCGCGTCAACGGTTCCGTGGCCAAGAGGAAGGGCGCGGAGACGTTCGTCGACATTCGGGAGGCGTACGTGCACTGCGCGCAGGCCGTCATCCGGTCCCGCCTGTGGCAGCCGCCCGTCGCCGCCGGGCCGACGCCGGAGGTCGACGGTGAGGGACCGCTGCGCGGACCGGGTGTGGCCGCCTTCCTCGCCGCGGCCCCGTTCCTGGCTCTGTCCACTTGGGACACAGAAGGTGGCAGTGACACCAGTCCGCGCGGGGACAGGACGGTCGCCCGGATCCTCGACGGCCGGACGCTCGCCATCCCGGACCGCAAGGGCAACAAGCGCGCGGACAGCCTGCACAACCTCGTCCAGGACGACCGGCTCTCGTTCGCCGCCCTCGTCCCCGGTCGAACCGGCGTGCTGCACGTCCGCGGCCGGGGTTCGATCACCGACGACCCCGCGCTGCTCGCGACGATGGCGCTGCGCGGGACGGCCCCGCACGCGGCGCTGCTGATCGACGTGGAGCACGCCGAGGTGACCTCCAGCGAGGCCGTGGCGCGGTCGCGGGTCTGGACCTCGCACCTGGCGAAGGGCACCGCGCCGGACCTGATGGTGATGGCGGGCGACCACCTCGCCGCGAACATGGCCGCCGCCGAGAAGGGCCTGCTCGCACGGGTGCTCGCGGTCGTCGCCCGGACACCGGGGATCGGTCGGGCGCTGCGCGCGGCGATGAACGTCGCCTACCGGTCCGGGCTGAGGAAGGAGGGGTACGACGACGTCGAGGTCGAGGCGCGGCAGGCCGTCGGGCCGGTGGTGGACACCGGGCTGCGGCAGGTGCGGATCGCCGAGGTGCGCCGCGAGACGCCCAGCGCGGTCACCCTCGTGCTGGAGGACGACGGTCGGCCCTTCGACTTCCGGCCGGGGCAGTTCTTCACGCTCGTCGCCGACATCGACGGCCGACCGGTGCGCCGCGCCTACTCCGCGTCGTCCGCGCCGGGGTCGCCACGGCTGGAGATCACGGTCAAGTACGTCGAGGGCGGCCGGTTCTCGACCCACGTCCACCGCACCCTGCGCGTGGGGGACCGGCTGGCGGTGCGCGGCCCGTCCGGGGCGTTCCACGTCGACCCGGCGGTGGCGCACGAGGTGGTCATGATCGCCGCGGGCAGCGGTGTCACGCCGATGATGAGCATGATCCGGTCACGGCCCGCGGGCCGGATGGCGCTGCTGTGCAGTGACCGGACGCGGGAAGAGGTCATCTTCGCCGACGAACTCCGCGGGCTGGCGTCGGACCGGCTGTCGGTCACGCACGTCCTGACGCGGGAGCGCGGACGCCTCGACGCGGCGGGCGTGCGCGGCTGGCTGGCCGGGGTGCGGCCGTCGGACGACGCCCGGTACTACCTGTGCGGGCCGGAGGCGTTGGTGGACGTCGTCCGGGGCGTGCTGGCCGAGGCGGGCGTGCCGGACGACCGCGTGCACCACGAGCGCTACACCAGCGGGGCCGACAGCGCGGACACGACGACCGCGCCGCAGGAGATGGCCGTCGTGGACGGGGACCACGAGGTCGGCACGGTGGTCGTCGAACCGGGGCAGACGCTGCTCGACGCCGGGCTCGCGGCCGGGCTGCCCATGCCGTACTCGTGCACGGTCGGCAACTGCGGCGACTGCCTGGTGAAGCTCCGGGGTGGCGAGGTCGCGATGTCCGGCCCGAACTGCCTGACGCCGGAGCAGCGGGCCGACGGCTACGTCCTGACCTGCGTGGGCCGTCCGCTCTCCGAAGTCGCCCTGGACATCGCCGAGCCCTCCCCGGACGGGCGTGAGTAGGGTCGAACGGGAAGATCACGAGCGGAGGACGAGATGAAGCGGAACATCAGCTGCCCCTGCGGTGAGCGGATCACCGGCGAGGACGAGGACGACCTGGTCGCCAAGACCCAGCAGCACCTCAAGGAGAACCACCCCGGCCACGACTACTCCCGCGACGAGATCCTCTTCATGGCGTACTGAGCCGACGGGAAAGGGGGCCGCCGCGGCTGCGACGACCCCCCTCCCGAGCCCTGCTACAGGGTGATCTTGTCCACGTTCGGACCGCCGTTCGCCGTGGTGGCGACGGTCTTGATCTTGTTCGTGCCCGCGACCAGGTTCAGCCGCACGGTGGCCGTCGTCCACGTCGTCCACACGCCCGTGCTCGGGAACGCGACGGACGTCGGGCCGGTGACGCCGTTGACGCTGAACGTCATCGGCCGGTTCGCCGTGGTGCCGTTGGCGTAGCGGACGACGACGTCGACCGGGCCCGCCGCGGCGGCGGTCACGGTCCACTCGACCGAGCTGCCCACCACGTTGTCGTAGTTGACGAACCCGGTGCCCGTGTAGCCCGCGTGGTTCGACTCGACCACGCCCTGGACGATCACGGCGTTCTCCGCCTGGTAGTCCACCGGCGTGGTGGTCCCCCCGGTGGTAGTGGCCGAGACCTGGTTGCTCAGCGCCGACGTGTTGCCCGCGGCGTCGCGCGCCTTCACGGTGAACGCGTACGCCCGGTTCGCGGCGAGGCCGGAGACCGTGGCGCTGGTGCCGGTGACCGACGTCGTCGAGACGCCGTCCACGAGCACGTCGTAGCCGGAGACGCCGACGTTGTCGGTCGACGCGTCCCACGCGAGCGACACGCTGCTCGACGTCACGCCCGTGCTCCGCAGGCCGCCGGGCGCGGTCGGCGCCTGGGTGTCGCCGCCACCCCCGCCGCCCGCGGGCACGGTCTGGGTGCCGGTGTTCCAGCCGGAGACCCGGACCGACGGGGCCGAGCCCTTGAGGTCCGACGTCCGGTAGGTCGCCTTGAGCGTGGTCGTCTCACCGGGCCACAGGCTGACCGCGTTGTCGGTCCACTGCACCGGCAGCACCGGCTTGCCCGCCGAGTCGACGACGTGCATGTCGACGTAGAACGCCGGGACCTGGCCGGTCGAGGTGTTCTTCAGCGTGACGGTCGTCGTGGTGGTGCCGTCCGACCCCGTGGTGGAGCTGGCGGTGGTCGAGACGGGCGCCGAGCCCAGACCGGCCAGGCCGGTCAGGTCCGCGGAGGCCGTCGTGGGCGTGTAGTACCAGTCGGTGGCGTCCCAGTTCAGCGTGTCGGGCTTGGTGGACAGCCAGTACACGTTGCGGCTGACCTCCTTGCCCGCCGAGTCCGTGAGGACCAGCTTCGCCAGGTACGTGGTCGACAGCCCGGACACGGCCGGGATGGTCACCACGCTGGTCTTCGCGCCGTCCGCGCCCACCGAGACACCGGTCGACGTCTGCGTGTACTTCTCGGTGCCGTCGAGGTTGAACAGCTTCACGCTGGCCGTGAGACCGCTGACCGCTGCGCGGTTGCGGTTGATCACGACGACGGACTTCGTGTCGTAGGAGTACTGGATGTGCACCGGCTCGTTGGCCTTCTTGGCGCCGTAGTAAGCGCCGTTCTGGTCGAGGTAGGTGTCGAACAGCTGCCAGTGCAGCGACGTCCACCCGCTGTTGAGCATCCAGTAGATGAGGCCCGTCGACGGGTTCGACGAGTCGGTGTAGTTGCGGGCGTGCGACTCGAACTCCGCGCGCACGTTCTCGTACTGCGCCAGCTGCGCCTTGCGGGTGAAGTCCGCCAGGCTCGGCGTCGCGCCGTAGCGCTTGGCCAGCGCGTCGCCGAACAGCTTCAGGTTGCCGAACGTCGAGGACGACGACCGGTGGTACTGCGCCGTGGACGGGCTGGTCCACAGGGTGTTCAGCTCGCTCGCCGACATCATCCGGTTGAGCGTGTCCGTGGTGGGGATGCTCGGCCCGGCGCTGGTCTCGGAGTTGAAGTTCCACGCGCCGCCGCTGTCGGTGTGCGCCTTGTCGTACCAGTAGTTCGGCGGCACGTAGTCGTACGGGCCGTTCATCTTCATGCCCGACGCGCCGAGCTGCGGCGAGGACTTCGCCGACGCCGCCGCGATCACCGGTGCGGGCCAGTCGGCCGCCGCGAGGGCGTCGAGGTAGCCCTTCTCGATGGTCGCGTCCGGCGCGAAGTCGCTGCCGATGTGGAACGAGATGACGCTCGGGTGGTCGCGCAGACGCTCGGCCTCACCGGTCATCGACGCCTTGGCGATCGGGTAGTCCGCGGCGGTCCAGGAGTCGCCCGCCTCGCCGCCGTTCACCTGGCCTTCCCACTTGTCGCAGCACTCCCAGCCCGGCATGGTCAGCACGCCCAGCTCGTCGGCCAGGTCGAAGAACTCGTCCGGCTCGATGTGGCCTTCCAGGCGCACGGTGTTGAGGCCGAGGTCCTTGACGTACTTCAGCTTGTCCGAGGCGTACGTCTTGTTCCACCGCAGGAGCAGGTCGGGGGAGTAGCCGCCGCCGCGGATCAGCAGGTTCTTGCCGTTGATCGAGTACTGCCTGCCGCCGCTGGAGTTCAGCGTCGCCTTCACGTCCCGGACGCCGAAGCGCTTGCTCGTGACGTCGGAGGTCGTGCCGCTGACCGCGGCCGTGAGGCTCAGGTCGTAGAGCGGCTGCGCGCCCATGTCCGCGGGCCACCACACGCTCGGGTTGTCGACGCCGACCACCCCGAAGGTGACGGTCTTCTTCTCCTTGGCCGCCAGCGAGACGGTCTGGGAGATGGCCCGTCCGGCGACCGTGCCGGACACCGTGGTCGACACCGCCGACGCGGAGTCGTTGCGGACGTCGGCCTTGACGGTGAGGTCCACGTGGTTGAGGGAGGGCACGGTCAGCTTGGTGACCACGTGGGCGCCGCGCAGCGCCACCGGGCCGCTGCGGCGGACCAGAACGTCGCGGACGATGCCCATGTTCTGGTCCGGCGGGGTCTGCGCCCAGTCGATCCAGCCCATGGAGAGGTCCTTGAGCGGGTCGTTCGGGTAGACCTTGAACGCGACGCTGTTGACGCCCTCGTGCACCTGGGCCGTCACGTCCAGGTCGTGGCGGGTGTACGCGCCGTTGACCTGGTCCTTCGTCGCGATCCGGGTCCCGTTGACCCAGACGTCGGCCTTGGAGAGGACGCCGCTGAAGTCGAGGTACGTGCGCTGGCCGGACCCGTCGAGGGTGAGGTCGGTGCGGTACCACCACGGGACGGTGAAGTTGGCCTTCGGGACGTCCCGCATCCGGGTGGAGTAGAAGGGGTCCGGGTAGACGTTGTTCTGGACCAGCGCGGCGTAGACGGTCGACCTGGCGGCCGCCGGGTACCAGCCGGAGGTGTTGAAGCCCGGCTTGGAGACCGCGGAGTCGTCGGAGATCCCGGTGGACGTCTGGATGAGGTAGTTCGGGATCGCCGTCGCGGGACCTTCGGCAGCGGCCGCGGCGGTGAGCTGTTGGCCTTCGGCACTGGGGATGACGAGGGCTCCGCACGCCAGCGAGGCCAAGGCCGTCACCAGCAGTATTCGCAGGGGTATACGGGGTCTAACCAGGCGGGTGCTCACTAGCGCGCCTCCTCGGGCACACGGCGGCGGCCGGACCAGGGATTGTTAGGGAACTTTCCTAACAGTTCGTGGATAGTAGCTGTCCGCGAGGGGTTGGGACAGGGGGTAGTGGGTCTTGATCGGGGAATGGCGAAACCCGGCCCCGCCGATCACGGGGCCGGGCGCTGTCGAAGGACTGCGGCGATGTGCTCGGCCTCGTGGAGCGCGGGTGCCTCCCGAGTGAGCGCGGGAGGCACCCGCGACGTGCTCCTCGCCCCGTCCTCGACCGCGCTGAGCGAGCGGACGAGCCGGGGTGCTGCGTCCTCGGTCGGGCGGTGACCAGCGTCGCGGCGGCGGCCGGTGCGTCGGCACGCTCATGGTCCGCCGTGAGGTCGGGGCGGCTCGTGGCGCGCTCTCCGGTGAAGTCCTCAATGGACGGACGGCGCGGAATTAAATGGGATGCGGCAAGGCGGTCCGGTGAGGAGACTGGTGGGCGTTCGACCCGTGTTTCTTCTGGGGAAGGAGGGTTGATGTCCGATCCCGTGACCATGCACTGGGTCCTGACGCACAAGAGCGATTCGCAGATCCGTGCCGAGGACGAGTCGGCGGGCCGGTTGGCGGCGACGTTGTCGCGCCCGGTCAGACGCCTCCGCGCCAGGGTGGGCAAGGCGCTTCGGCGGCCTTGAGCCCGGTGGGTGTGCGTCCTGGGGGAGTGGGGGCGGGGAGATCAACTCCCCGCCCCCACTGTCACGCCGCGAAGGGCGCGCGGTCGATCGAGCAGGTCGCGCCCACCGCGGGCAGGGTGCCCGAGATGAGGTACTCGCGCTTCGCGCGTTCGGCGCACGTGCTGTGGACGAACATCGTGCTGTGGCCCGAGCCCTCGACCGTGAGGACGCGGGTGCGGGCCAGTTCGGCGGCTCCGTCGAGCGCGCCGTGCAGCGGGGTGGACGGGTCGTTGCGGCTGTTGATCACGAGGATCGGGGCCGCGGTCCAGCGGTTCCACGGGCCGGTGTAGCGGTCGGCGTCCTGGTGCCGCCAGGTGGCGCAGGCCATCATGTCGAAGACCGCGATGCGGCCCCAGTACGGGACGCGCTGGTCCTCCGAGGCGCCGTACCGCGTGTAGGTCGACGTGGTGCGCGGGAACGCGCTGTCGACGCACTGGATCGCGTTGAACGACTCGGTGCGGTTGGTGACGTAGGGCTCCGACGCCGTCGTGCGCAGGGCCGCCACGGGTGCGGTGACCAGCGCTTGCAGGGTGCGGGCGGTGTCCTTCCACAGCTCCGGCTGGGCGAGGTCGCCGTTCACCCTGGCGATGAGCGCGGTGTGGTCGAAGGTCTCGCCGTCGACGGTGATCGGGCTCGCCTTGACCCGCGCGACCAGTGCCGCCCACTTGGCCTTGAGGTCGCCGCCCGCGAAGGCGCAGTCGGCTCCGGGGGCCGCGCACTGGCGGAGGAACGAGTCGAACGTCTCCGCCGCGCCCCTGGGGACGTCCTGGCGGGTGTCCAGCGGGACCGCGGTCCCCTGCGAGCCGTGGCCGGTGGCGTTGCCCTCGAAGTCCATCGAGCCGTCGAACGCCATGGCGCGGACCTTGCTCGGGAACAGGTTGGCGTAGACCGCGCCGAGGTGCGTGCCGTAGGAGATGCCGTGGTAGGTCAGCTTCGCGTCGCCCACGGCCTGGCGGAGCAGGTCCAGGTCACGGGCGGTGTTGGCGGTGGAGACGTGCTCCAGCAGGCTCCCCGCGTGCTCGGAGCACCGCCGGGCCAGCTCGTCGTAGCCCGCGTAGAAGGCGGGCTCGTCGGCCGCCGTGGCGGGGAAGTCGCGGAGGCCGCCCAGGAACGACTCCTGCTCGGCCACGGTGTCGAAGCACCGGACCGTGGCGCTGCGGCCGATGCCCCTGGGGTCCCAGGACACCACGTCGAAGCGGGCGCGCAGCTCCGGCGAGAACAGCCACGGCCACTGGCCGCGGGCCCGGAGGCGTTCCACGCCGGAGGCGCCGGGGCCGCCGAAGTTCACGAACAGGGTGCCGATCCGGTGGCTCGGGTCGGTGGCGGGGAGCTTGATCAGGGAGAGGTCGACCTTCGCCGCTGACGGCTGGTCGTAGTCGAGCGGCACGGCGGCCGTGGAGCACTGGAAACCGTCGGCGCAGTCGGTCCACGCCAGCGTCGGCGCGGCGACCCGCCCGGTGTCGGCGAGCGCCTGCGGGACCGCGGTGAGCAGCCCGCAGGCGACGCCCGCGACAGCGGCCAGGGCTATCCATCGAGTTTTCGTCACGGCGCCAACACGCCCGACCGGCACGATCGGTTGCCCATGATCGAAAGATTCGTGCGGATTTCCGAAAGGCGTTGCGCCGCAACGGTTCCGCTACTCGCCGCGCATCGCCCGGCGGATCTCCTCCAGCTTGTCGCGGCCCGCGCGGTCGCGTTCGGCGAGCTGCTCGTCCACCGACTTCGCCTCCGACACGCCGCCGGACAGCTCGGTCGACGCGGTGGACGTGGCGAAGCGGTTCTCGATCTTGTCGCGGACGTAGTCGAAGTTCGGCACGCCCTCGTTCGTGTAGTCGAACTGGGGCGTGACCGGGGCCGCCGGGGCGGGTTCGTCGACCAGTTCCCCCTCGATCGCCAAGGGCTCGTCCTGGGGGTGCTCGGTCATCGCCTGCTCCGTTCGTCGGTTCCTGTTGCGTCCCGCGTCCGCCATTGTTCACCGGTCGAGCGCGTAGCCGTCGTCTGAGGCGGGTATGTCGGACTCATGCACCCGTTGTCCGACATTCCGAGCCTCCTCGCCACGTTCACCGTCGACCACTCCGACCACGACGATCCCGTGCTCCTGAGGCACGACGGGACGATCGTCGACACGTGGCGGCAGAACTACCCGTACGACGAGCGGATGTCGCGGGTGGAGTACGACCACGACAAGCGGATGCTCCAGATCGAGCTGCTGAAGCTCCAGTACTGGATCAAGGAGACCGGGCAGCGGTTGGTGCTCGTGTTCGAGGGGCGCGACGCCGCGGGCAAGGGCGGGACGATCAAGCGGTTCACCGAGCACCTGAACCCCCGCGGCGCGCGGGTGATCGCGTTGGAGAAGCCGTCCGAGCGGGAGCGGACGCAGTGGTACTTCCAGCGGTACGTGGAGCACCTGCCCGCGGCGGGGGAGATGGTGCTGTTCGACCGGTCCTGGTACAACCGCGCCGGGGTCGAGCGGGTGATGGGGTTCTGCTCGGAGACCGAGTACCGCACGTTCCTGCGCCAGGCGCCGGTGTTCGAGGACATGCTGGTCGACGACGGCGTGCACCTGGTGAAGTTCTGGTTCTCCGTGTCGCAGGACGAGCAGCGGACCCGGTTCGCCATCCGGCAGGTGGACCCGGTGCGGCAGTGGAAGCTCAGCGCGATGGACCTGGAGTCGCTGGACAAGTGGGACGACTACACGTCGGCCAAGGTCGCGATGTTCCGCGAGACCGACACGGCGAAGGCGCCGTGGACGGTGGTGAAGAGCAACGATAAGAAGCGGGCCCGGCTGGAGGCGATGCGCAGCCTGCTGGTCCGCTTCGACTACCCGGACCGCGACGACGAGATCGTCGGCAAGCCGGACTCGCGGATCGTCGGCGCGGCGGCCACGCTGCTGGAGTCCGGTGAGGACGACACGGACCTGACGCCGACTCCGCTGCACCCGACCACGCGGGGGCCGGGCCTGCACCCGTAGGGGTTGTGGTGGTTCGGTGAAGGCCCGGCCGCGGCCGCCGGTTGATCGATAGCCTGCGGCCGTGGAGAAGCTGGTGCTGGCCGCGGTGATCGTCCTGGCCACGGCGTACGGCGTGGTGGCGACCGGAGGGGGTGCGCCGGAGCGACCCGGCCGCGGCCCGCTCCGGCACCCTGGGACGTGGCTGCTGGTCGTGGTGGGCCTGGTGCTGGTCAACCAGGTGTTGTTCACCGTCTACGTGCGACGGGTGTGGGGCGGTGACGTCTCGCGGATGGCGAGGCTGGTGCCGGACGGCTGGTTCGCGCTGGCCGACCTCGGCTGGCTCGCAGACCGGTTCCCCGCGCCGGAACTGCTGCCGTGGACGGTGATGCGGGCGCAGTCGGCGCTGGAACTGGCGTTCGGCGTGCTGATGTACCTGCTGGTGTGCCGCTGGTTCGGGGCGGAGGTGTACCGGGCGGCCGTGCGGGCGCGGTGGGCCGTCTCGGCGTCGTACACGGTCACGTTCTGCCTGATCGAGATCGACCTGCCGACCCCGTACACGGTCGACGACCTGGTGATCCGGGTGGTGACCGGCGTGCTCGTGCCGCTGCTGGTCGTCCGGTTGGCCGAAGGTCCGGCCGGACCGCCCCGGCTGGTGCCGTTCGTGGTGTCCGTCGGCGCGCTGGGGGCGTTGGTGCTGGCCGTCTACGACACGGCGTTCCTCTACAACCTGGGCCACCTCGTCGGCTGGCTGCCGGTGGCGGGGACCGCGGCCGCGGTGCTCGTCGTGGCGCGCTGGTGGGCGGCCCGACCCGCCGCCGCTCCCGGACCCACGACCCTGGCCGTCACGTCGTCACTGGGGTGGTTCCTCCTGCTGTTCCTCGTGCCCGCGCTGCCGCTGCGGTACGGGATGATCTTCGGCACGGCCTGGGTGTCGCTGGCCGCGGGCGTGGTGCTGACGGCCGTGGCGCTGTGGCACGGCTGGCCGAGGGAACTGGTCGGGCGGCTGGCGGTCGCCGCCGCAGCGGGGGTCGTGGGCGCGGCGCTCGGGTTCCTGGTGGCAAGCGGTCACACCGAGGCGAGGCTGCTGGCGGCCGCGGCCGGGTTCCTGCTGGCCGGGGGAGTGGTGTGCGCGGTGGCCGACCGCCGGTCGGCCGAATTGGCCAATGGTCCCTATTACTTCAGTGTTGACCGAAACCAGTCCGGGTGACGGGTGCCGAAGGCGGCCTTCGGGAAGGACCGGCCAGGACGGCCGTCACCCCAGCTGGGTGCTGTGCCGGGCCGCGAGAGCCCTGGACGCGCGTTCGACCACGATCTCCAGCGACGCGCCGATGTGCTCGTGCAGCAGGATCAGGGCCTTCTCCAACTGGCCCTCGTGGACGCGTTCCATGATCTCGATGTGCTCGGCGATGGACGTCTCGATCCGGCCCTCGACGATGAAGTCGTACATCCGGACGTTCCGTATGCGGCGGTTCACCGCGATCAGCGCGTCCACCAGCTCCGGGTTGCCGCCCGCGCCGAGCAGGGCCGCGTGGAACCGCTCGTCCTCCAGCACGAACTCCGGCCGCGGCGCGGGCGGGTCGGCGCGCAGGCCGTACCAGTGCTCCAGCTCCGTCTCCAGCGCCTCGGCCGAGTGGCGGACCGACGGGTTCTCGATCGAGCGCGCGATGCCCCGCAGCTCCACGGCGATCCGCACCTCGTAGAGGTCCCTGATCTTGGGCATGTCGGGCACCACGATCGAGTACCCGTAGTCCTCCCGCCGCACCAGCCCGTCGGCCATGAGCCTGGTCAGCGCCTCGCGGACGGGGGTCCGCGAGACGCCGAGCTGCTTGGCCAGCCGTGGTTCGGTGAAGCGCTCCGTGACCGCCAGGTGTCCACTGAGGATCTCGTCGTGCAGGCGCAGGTACACCTGGTCTCGGAGGGATTCGGTCATGGTTCGGGGTCCTTCAGATGGCCATCGCGGCACGGACGCCGTCCAGCGCTCCGGAGCCTCCGGCGCCGGTGGCGGTGATCCGTCCCGCCTCCAGCACGTAGTAGTGGTCGGCGGCGTTCAAGGCGAAGCCTATGTGCTGTTCGACCAGGAGGACGGACAAGCCGCCCGTGGCGGACAGGGTCCTGATCGTGTCCTCGATCTCCGCGACCACGGACGGCTGGATGCCCTCGGTCGGCTCGTCGAGGATGAGCAGCTTCGGCTCGGTGATCAACGCCCGCGCGATGGCGAGCTGCTGGCGTTGGCCGCCGGAGAGCAGACCCGCGCGCCTGCCGAGCATCGGGACCAAGGCGGGGAACAGGTCCAGCGCCTCGGCGATCAGGCGCTTGCCGTCCTTGCGGGTGTCGGCCACGAGCCGCAGGTTGTCCTCCGCCGTGAGCTGCGGGAACGACTGCTGCCCCTGCGGCACGTACGCCAGTCCGCGCTTCACCCGCTCGTTCGGGCGGAGCCTCGTCACGTCCTCGCCGTCCATCAGGACCTGACCGGTCCTGGGCCGCAGCAGGCCTGCCGCGGCGCGCAGCAGGGTGGTCTTGCCCGCGCCGTTGTGGCCCATGATCGCGACCACCGAGTCGTCCGGGACCTCGACCGTCGCGCCGTGCACGACGGTCGAGCGCCCGTAGCCGACGTTGACGTCCACCAGGTCGAGCTTCACGCCTTCACCTCCGTGCGGCCCAGGTAGACCTCCTGGACCTTGGGGTCGGCCTGCACCTGGGCGACGGTGCCCTCGCTGAGCACCTTGCCCGCGTGCAGCACGGTCACCGAGGTGGCGAACGAGCGCATGAAGTCCATGTCGTGCTCGACCACGACGACCGTGCAGTTCTCGCCGATCCGCTGGAGCAGCTCGCCGGTCTGCTGGCGTTCCTCGGCGCTCATGCCCGCGACCGGCTCGTCGAGCAGCAGCACCTTGGAGTCCTGCACGAGGAGCATGCCGATCTCCAGCCACTGCTTCTGCCCGTGCGCGAGCACGCCCGCCTGCTGGTCGCGCAGGTCGGTGAGCCCGATGACCTCCAGCGCCGACTCGACCTCCGGAGGGGTGGACGACCGCTTCCGCAGCATCGTCAACGGTCCGCGTCCCGCGCCCGCGGCGATGTCGAGGTTCTGGAGGACGGTCAGCTCCTCGAACACGCTGGCGGTCTGGAACGTCCGCCCGACGCCGAGCCGGGCGATCTTGTGCACCTTGCGGTTGAGCAGTTCGGTGCGGCCGAACGTGGCGGACCCGGTCGCCGGGACGAGGCCGGTGATGGCGTCGACCAGCGTGGTCTTGCCCGCGCCGTTCGGGCCGATGAGGAACCGCAGGTCCCCCTGGAGGACGGTCATGGTCACGCCGTCGACGGCGACGAAGCCGTCGAAGGTGACCCGGACGTCGGTGAGTTCTAGGTAGTCGCTCTTCACGCCGTCTCCCTGCGCCGGTTGAGGATCGAGCCCGCGGTGGACAGCCCGCGCGGCAGGAACGCCACGACGAGCACGAACAGGGCGCCCTGGAAGTAGATCCAGAACGACGGGAAGCTCTCCGACAGCGACGTCTGCGCCCACGCCACCGCGATGGCGCCGAGCGCCGGGCCGAACAGCGTGGAGCGGCCGCCGATGGCGACGCCGATGAGGAACGCGATCGAGGGCACCACGCCCACGCTGGCGGGGGAGATGATGCCGACGATCGGGACGAACAGCGCGCCCGCGACGCCCGCCATCGCCGCGGCGACGACGTAGGCGACGATCTTGACGTTGGCGGGGTCGTAGCCGAGGAACCGGACGCGGTTCTCCTGGTCGCGGACGGCGATCAGCAGTTCGCCGTAGCGGGAGCGGTAGAGCTGCCACACGACCAGCAGCATGGCCAGCAGGGTGCCCGCGGCGATGTAGAAGAGCATCCGCTTGTTGACCGGGTCGAAGAGGTTGAAGCCGAAGAACGAGCGGAACCCGTTGAGCCCGTTCGTGCCGCCGATGGTGGCCTGCTGGCCGACCAGCAGGATCGCGAACGCGGCCGCGAGCGCCTGCGAGAGAATCGCGAAGTACGCGCCGCGCACCCGCCGTCGGAAGATCGCCATGCCGAGCCCGAACGCCACGAGCGCCGGGACCAGCACGATCGCCAGTACCGTGACGACGGGGTTGCGGAACGGCTCCCACCAGCCCGGCACGACACCGGACCCGTAGAGCTTCATGAAGTCCGGCACACCGGTGGGCCCGGCGTCGGCCAGCTTGAGGTGCATGGCCATCACGTACGCGCCGAGGCCGAAGAACACACCCTGGCCCAGCGTCAGCATCCCGCCGCGACCCCAGGCCAGGCCGATGCCGACGGCCACGATGGCGTAGCAGACGAACCGGCCCAGCAGCGCGAGCCGGAAGTCCGAGAGCAGGGCGGGCGCGAGCACCAGCAGTGCCACGGCGATGACCGCGAAGGTGGCGATCTTGGGGTATTCGCCCTTCATGCGAGGCTCCTCGTCCGGATGCTGAAGATGCCCTGCGGGCGGATCTGGAGGAACACGACGATCACCACGAACACGGCCACCTTCGCGAGGCTCGCGGTGGTGGAGTACTCGAACGTCGCCTGCATCAGGCCGAGGCCGAACGCGGCGATGACCGTGCCCTTGATCTGGCCGATGCCACCCGCCACGACGACCAGGAACGCGTCGACGATGTAGTTCGTGCCGAGCGTCGGGCCGGTGGAGCCGAGCAGCGTGAGCGCCACCCCGGCGATCCCGGCGAGGCCGGAGCCGATGAAGAACGTGAGCCGGTCGGTGTTGCGGGTGGAGATGCCCGCCGTCTCGGCCAGGTCGCGGTTCTGCACGACGCCGCGGATCCGCCTGCCCAGCGAGGTCTTGGTGAGGACGACGGCGAGCGTGCCGACGGCGGCGACGGACAGGGCCAGGATGAACAGCCGGGCGCCGGGCACCTGGGTGAAGCCGAGGTCGACGCTGCCGGAGAGCCACGTGGGCGCCTTCACGTCCACGTTGGGAGCGCCGAACACGTCCCGCGCCACCTGTTGCAGGATCAGGGCCACGCCCCAGGTGACGAGCAGCGTGTCCAGCGGGCGCTGGTACATGCGGTGGATGAGCAGCACTTCCAGGACCAGGCCGAGCAGCCCGCCGATGAGGAACCCGAGCGGGATGGACACGATCAGCGCCAGACCGGCGTCGGCGATGAAGCCCTGCACGACGAACACCGTGTAGGCGCCCGCCATCATGAACTCGCCGTGCGCCATGTTGATGACGCCCATCTGGCCGAAGGTCAGGGACAGGCCGAGCGCGGCGAGCAGCAGCACCGACCCCAGGGACAGGCCCGCGAACAGCTGGCCGAACAACGCTTCCACGCGGATCTCCTCTCGCGACGGGGGAGGCGGGGGCGGCGCGTGGGACGCCGCCCCCGCGGGGCTCAGCTCGACAGGCCGGTGGCCCAGGAGTAGCTCTTGAGGAACGGGTCGGGCTCGATCGGCTTGCCGCTGCTCCACTCGGTGTGGATCAGCCCGTCGGTGCCGACCTTGCCGATCAGCGCGGTCTTGGCGATGTGGTGGTTCTCGCCGTTGACGGTCACGGACCCCTCGGGCGCCTCGTAGGTCACGCCGCCGGAGGCCTTCTTCACGTCGTCCGGCGTGAACGACTTCGCCTTCTCCACCATGGCCTTCCACAGGAACAGCGAGGTGTAGGCGGCCTCCATCGGGTCGGAGGTCACGCGGGTCGCGCCGTACTTCGCCTTGAACGCCTCGACGAACGTCTTGTTCGTCGGCGAGTCGACGGTCTGGTAGTAGTTCCACGCGGTGAGCTGGCCGACCAGGTTGTCGACGCCGACGCCGCCGACCTCCTCCTCGGCGATCGACACCGACACGACCGGCATGGCCGCCGCGGTGAGGCCTGCGTTCTTGTACTCCTTGAAGAACGCCACGTTCGAGTCGCCGTTGAGCGTGTTGAACACCGCGGCCGAGCCGGAGCCCTTGAGCTTGTTGACGATCGTGGCGAAGTCGGTGTGGCCGAGCGGCGCGTACTCCTCGCCCTTGACCTCGATGCCGTTGGCCTTGGCGTAGGCCTGGATGATCTTGTTCGCGGTGCGCGGGAACACGTAGTCCGAGCCCACCAGGAAGAGCGTCTTGACGCCCTTCTCCTTCAGGTAGTCCAACGCGGGCACGATCTGCTGGTTGGTGGTCGCGCCGGTGTAGAAGATGTTCGGCGACGCCTCCAGGCCCTCGTACTGCACCGGGTAGAACAGCAGGCCGTTCGCGCCCTCGAACACCGGCAGCATCGCCTTGCGGGAGGACGAGGTCCAGCCGCCGAACACCGCGGCCACGCAGTCGGAGCTGATCAGCTTCGTCGCCTTCTCGGCGAACACGGTCGGCTCGGACGCGCCGTCCTCGGTCACGACCGAGAGCTTCTTGCCCAGCACGCCGCCCTTGGCGTTGATCTGCTCCACGGCCAGGTTGAGCGAGTCGTTGACCGTCTTCTCGCTGATCGCCATCGTGCCGGACAGGGAGTTGAGCAGGCCGATCTTGACGGAGTCGCCGGAGGTTTCCACGCAGGACGCGGCTCCGGACGTGCCGCCGGAGCCGGTGTCGGAGGTGCGGCTGCCGCAGGCACCGAGCAGCAGGACGGCGGACAGCAGAGCGGTGACACGTCGTGTTCCAGTGTTCACGGTTGCGCCTTTCGAGGGGGACCGGGGGATGTCAGCGCGCGAGGTAGGGGAGCCAGCCGCCGAAGCGCGTGATGTCCTCGGCGGACATCGCGGTGGCGTGGTCGCAGTGGAACCCGAGGGCGGCGCTGCCGTCGGCGAGGGTGATCGGGCCGAGGCTCATCGGCGCGGGCAGCGCGGCGAGGAACCGACCCAGTGCGGCGGGGGAGAGGGCCCAGCGTTCGCCGGGCAGTGCGGCACCGCCTTCCGGTCCGGTGTGGACGATGCCGGGTTTGTCCGGAGGGCCGGTGATCACGACCATCCGGTACTCGGGCGCGGTCGTGACCTCGCCGGAGTACCGCGCGCCGAGCGCGGTGAGCTGGGGGTTGAGCGGCTGGCCGCGCAGGTGCGCGCCGAACACGACGAGGTCGACCCCGGTGTCCGGGTACGGCGTGGCGGCCTGTTCGCCGGTGAGCAGCGCGGCGACGTCGAACCCGACCTGGTCGTCGAACGCGCGGGTCACGACGCTGACCCCGAACGGTCCGCCGTCGGCGACGCCGCCGGGGACCGCGACGGCCGCGAGGTCCAGGAGGTTGACCAGGTTCGTGTAGGTGCCGAGCCGTCGGTTGACCCCGAGCGGGTTCGCGGCGACCTCGGCCAGCGTCGGGTGCTCGGGCGCGGTCGGCAGCAGCAGCGCGACCGTGCCCGCCAGGGTGTGCGCGGCGCGGGACCGGTGCTGGTCGAGTCGTTCGAGGTCCACGACGTGGTCGCGGGCGGTCGGCTTCGCCGCCGCGCCGATGATGGTCCGGACGCTGGGGTCGACGTCGTCGGGATGCGCGTCCACGAACGCGCCCACGGCGGCGTGCCGCTCGGCGACCAGCGTGCCCTCGTAGAGCAGGGTGGCGGCGTCGAGCATGTCGCTGACGTCGACCGTCCTCGTGGACGCGCCCGCGGCGTGCAGCCGGTCGACGACCTCGGCGAACGCCCGGCGGGCGTCCGGCGACAGCGGGGCGAGGTCCTCGTCGCGCGGCACCGCGACCACCGGGTTCGGCCCGGCGGACAGCCGCACGTCGGCGGGCCACGTGCGGCTGCGCGGGTCGTCGGGGTCGGGGCCGGTCATCAGCGCCACGGCGGTCTGCGCGAGCGTCAGCGTGGTGGCGAAGACCGTGACGCAGTCGTAGGACCGGCACGCCGGGACGACACCGGTGTTGGGCACCAGGCCGAGGGTCGCCTTGACGCCGACGATCCCGTTGAACGCCGCGGGCACTCGCCCCGAGCCGGCGGTGTCGGTGCCGACGCCCAGGTCGGCGATGCCGAGCGCGACCGCGACGGCGGACCCGGAGCTGGAGCCGCCGGAGATCCTGGTCGGGTCGAGGGCGTTGCGGACCGCGCCGTGGTGCGGGCTGCGGGTGCCCACGAGGCCGGTGGCGAACTGGTCGAGGTTGGTCTTGCCGAGCACCAGTGCGCCCGCGTCGACCAGCCGTGCCACGGCGGGCGCGGTCGTGTCGGGGTGGTAGGCGAACGAGGGGCAGCCCGCGGTGGTGGGCAGCCCGGCGACGTCCACGTTGTCCTTCACCGCCACCAGCAGCCCCGCGAGCGGCAGCGACTCGCCCGCGGCCAGCCGTTCCTCCAGGGCCTTGGCCTCGGTGAGCACGTCCTCCTCGCCGCGCAGCAGGATCCACACCTCCGGCCGGTCGACCTCGGCGATCCGCGCGTACGCGGCACGGACTCGGGACGTGGCCTTCACGCGGCCCTCCGATCGGCGATGACGACGAGGGGTTGGCCCGCGGTGAGGTGCTGGCCGGGGGTGACCAGGACGTCGGCGACCACGCCGTCGACCGGCGCGCGCACCACGACCTCCAGCTTCATGGCCTCCAGGAGCATCAGCGCCTGGCCCGCGACGACCGCGTCGCCGGGACGGGCGTCGATCTGCCACACGCTGGCGCTCAGCGGCGCGGCCACGAGGCTGCCGCCCGGCGGGACGCTGACCTCCGGCCGAGCCAGGGGTTCCGGCTCCGGGCGCGGGGCGAACTCGCCCGAGGCCAACCACGCCCGCCGCTCGGCCTCGAACGCGGCGGCCTGCCGGGCGCGGAACGCGGCGATCTGGTCGGCGTGCGTCCTGAGGAACCACTCGTGGTCGGCGAGCACGAACTCGCCGTCGGTGATCGCCAGGTCGGTCCGGCCAGCCTGGAGGTCCGCGCGCACGTCCAGCAACTCCTGGGCCCCGACCGGGTAGAACTCGATCCGGTCGAAGAACCGCAGCAGCCACGGCACCCCCGGCTCGAACGGGCCGTGCTGCCGCAGCCCGGACCAGATGGGCACGGTCCGGCCGATGAGCTGGTAGCCGCCGGGGCTCTCCATGCCGTAGACGCACAGGTACGCGCCGCCGAGCCCGACGCCGCCCTCCGGCGTCCACGTGCGGGCCGGGTTGTACTTGGTCGTCACGAGCCGGTGGCGCGGGTCGAGCGCGGTGGCGGCGGGCGCGCCGAGGTACACGTCGCCGAGCCCCAGCACCAGGTAGGAGGCCGCGAACACGATGTCGCGCACCTCGTCCGGGCTCGCCAGGCCGTTGATCCGGCGGACGAACTCGACGTTGTCCGGGTTCCAGGGCGCGTCGTCGCGGACACCGGTCGTGTAGCGGCTGATCGCCTCGTGGATCGACGGGTCGTCGAAGGACAGCGGCAGGCGCACGACCCGGCTCGGCACGACCAGCCCGGACACGTCGGGGAGCGCGGCCTCGGCCTCGCGCAGCAGCCCGAGGAGGGTCCGCGGCGGCAGCACGTCCGGATCGGTGTGCAGGTGCAGCGACCGCACACCCGGTGTCATGTCGACGATGCCGGGCGGCGCGAGCGCGGTCAGCGCCTCCATCAGGGCGTGCACCCGCAGCCGCAGACCGAGGTCCAGCACCATGTCCCCGTACTCGACGAGCACGTTGTCGTGGCCGCCGCGCCGGTAGGTCACCGGCGGCTCGCCGTCGTGGCGGGCGAGCACGCCGTCGTCACCGTCGCCGCCCACCGCGAGCGGTCGGGCCGGGGCGTCCAGCCGGTGCAGCGCGGTGGCCGTGGCCTCGGGGACCGGGCGGAACCGGACCGTGTCGCCGGGCCGGAGCTGGCCGATCTTCCAGCGGGCCCCCGAGACGACCGTGACGGGGCAGATGAACCCGCCGAGGCTCGGACCGTCCGGACCGAGCAGGACCGGCGTCTCACCGGAGACGTTGACGGCCCCGATCGAGTACGCGGTGTCGTGCACGTTCGACGGGTGCAGCCCGGCCTCGCCGCCGTCCTGCCGCGCCCAGAGCTGCTTGGGCCCGCTGAGCCGGACGCCGTTGCGCGCGGACTGGGCGTGCACGGTCCACGCGGTGCCGTAGAACCGGGCCAGGCCTTCGCGGGTGAGGAACTCCGGGGCCGCGTGCGGGCCCTCGGACACCTCGACGTCCCAGTCGGTGTGGAACTCCGGTCTGGCCGTGACCGGCGTCGGTTCGGTGGTCGTGGCGCTGCTGGGGCACAGGACGTCGCCCGCGCGCAGGGCGCGACCGGCGTGGCCGCCGAACGAGCCCGCGGTGAACGTGGCCGCGCTGCCGAGGTACTCCGGCACGTCGAGGCCGCCGCGCACCAGCACGTACGTCCGCATCCCCGGTCCGGGCGGTGCGGCGACGTCCACAGTGGACCCGGCGTGGACGGTGAGTGGTTCCCATTGCGGGACAGGGGTTTCGTCGATCGTGATGACGGCGGGCGCGCCCGTGACGCAGATCGTGGTGGTGACGCCGAACCGCAGCGCCGGACCCTCCAGGGTGCACTCCAGGCCCGGCGCGCCCTCGGGGTTGCCCAGCGCCAGGTTGCCCAGCCGGAACGACCGGTCGTCCATCGGCCCGCTCGGCGGGACGCCCACCTGCCAGTACCCGGTGCGGCCCGGCCAGTCCTGCACGGTCGTGGACGTGCCGCCGCGCAGCACGTCGATCCGCGGCTCGGTGTCGGCGAAGGCGTCGGACGTGGTGTGCGAGGCGGTGCGGAAGCGGTCGTCGGCGCAGATCCCGCGCAACTGCCCCAGGTTCGTCCGCACGCCGTCGATCCGGGTGGCGGCGAGCGCCTCGCCCAGCCGTGCCACGGCGTCCGCCCGGTCGACGCCGTGGACGATCACCTTGGCCAGCAAGGGATCGTAGTGCGGCGACACGGTCAACCCGGTCTCGATCCACCCGTCCACCCGCGCGTCGTCGGGGAACTCGGCCCTGGTCACCAGCCCGGAGCTGGGCTGGAAGTCGCGCACCGGGTCCTCGGCGTACACGCGGGCCTCGATCGCGTGCCCGGTCGGCTCGGGAACGGCGTCGGCCAGGACGTCCTCGCCCAGCGCGAGCCGCAGCATCCACGCGACCAGGTCCAGGCCCGTGACCTCCTCGGTCACCGGGTGCTCGACCTGCAACCGCGTGTTGACCTCCAGGAACGACACCTCGCCGCGCTCCACGTCGAGGACGAACTCGACCGTGCCCGCGCTGCGGTAGGCCACCGACGCGCAGAGGTCCCGCGCCGTCCGGTGCAGCAGCGCGCGGACGTCGGCGGCGAGCCCGAACGCGGGCGCCTCCTCCACCACCTTCTGGTTGCGGCGCTGCACCGAGCAGTCCCGGTCGCCCAGCACGACCACCGCGCCGGTCCCGTCGCCGAAGACCTGCACCTCCACGTGCCGCGCCCGCGCCACGAACCGCTCGACGAACACCCCGCCGGACCCGAAGTGCGCCTCCGCCAGCCTGCGCACCCCGTCGAACGCCGCCCGCAGCTCGCCGTCGTCGGCACACGGCCGCAACCCGATGCCACCACCACCGGAGGTGGCCTTCAGGATCACCGGGTACCCGATCGCCGCCGCCGCGTCGAGGGCCGCCTCCACGCCGTCGAGCAGCCCGCTGCCCGCGAGCAACGGCACGCCAGCCTTCGCGGCCGCCTCACGCGCGGTGTGCTTGTCCCCGAACAACTCCAGCTGCTCCGGCGTCGGCCCGACGAACACCAGCCCGGCCCCCGTAACGGCCCGCGCGAACTCCGCGTTCTCCGACAGGAACCCGTAACCGGGGTGCACCGCGCCCGCGCCGGACGCCTTGGCCGCCGCCAGGATCGCGGCCCCGTCCAGGTAGCTCTCGACGCACACCGCCTCGTCGGCCATGGCCGTGTGCGGAGCGCCCGCGTCGACCTCGGAGTAGACCGCCACCGCACGCAGCCCGAGGGCCTTGACCGACCTGATCACCCGACAGGCGATCTCACCCCGGTTGGCGACGAGCACGGTGTCGAACAAGGTCGGCCTCCCGCGGTCGAAAGCTGTATACAGCCCTGTCGACACGGCTGTATTCACTTGCGGGAACCTAAGAACAGCGTGTTTCGGAGACAGCGTCTCCTGATGTCCGGCACGTTTCCCCGCGTAACCAGGTGGCGGGCGCGCGCGTAACAATGATCAGCGGATGATCAGGAGGTGGGACGGCTGCGCAGCCCCGCCAGAGCCAGGGCGATCGGCAGCGAGCAGAGGAACGGGACCAGGTCGGTCCGGTTGGTGTGCAGCTCGGTGGCCAGGTCCCACAGGGAGAACCCGAGGAACAGGGTGCCCACCGCCCACCCGAGCACCACCGCGAACGCGAACCGGCGCGGTGCGAGGAAGAGCGCGCCGATCTGCGCCACGAGCGCGATCGCCGCGGGAACCACGGTGATCGCGAAGCCGAACCCTTCCTGGACGTGACCGACCCAGGTGGACAGCAGGGTGACACCCAGCACCGCGACCAGGACGGTCACCACCGCCAAGCCGTCGGCGCGACGTCGGGTGAGGCCCACCAGACCCGCGCGCCCGACCGAGCCCACGGCGAGGCCGCTCGCCCCCATCAGCAGCACGAGGCCCGCCGACACCACCCACATGCCGGGGTAGCCGGGACTGCTGTCGCCCTTGGCCAGCGAGGCGCCGATCAGCGCCACACCCCAGGTCGCCGTGATCGCGAGCCCGGCGAGGAACCCCGTGGCGGGCAGGGGTTTCCGCGAGGTGCCCAGGAGCAGCGCCCCACCGCCGAACGCCGACACGATCATCGCGGTGAAGTACCAGAGGCCGAACGGCAGGTCCTGCTGGATCGTCTCCTGGTAGGAACTGCCGAGGAACGCCCCCATGGTCATGACCAGCGCGGAGACGATCGCCAGCGCGCCCGCGACGGGAGTGGCGGACTTGGGCTCCGGGGTTCTCGGTTCGCCGACGATCGGAGCCTCCACCACGGCCTGGTCGGCGTTCGCCAGTCGCGCGAGCAGGTCGTAGGCCTCGCGGAGGTCCCCGCTCGCCAACCGGTCCCGCACCTCGTCGAGCCCCGCCACGTCGGTGGCCCGCTTGCGGTCGCTGCGCGCCAGGTACAGCTCGCCCTGCATCTCCACGTCGCGGCTGGGCGTCTGGTGGGGGTTGCGGTCGCGGACCTTCTCGAACACGTAGTCGTACAGCTCGCCGAGCCCGATCAGGCCGTCCGCGTCGCGGTCGGCCGCGCCCGTGGCGAGGCCCTCGACCACGGCGGCGGTGAACACCGACGGCCGCGGCGGCTGGTCGTCGGTGAGGTGGTCGCCCTCGAACGCGTACTCCATCGCGCTCGACGCCGTGATCACCGCCCGGCCCCGGCCGCCCGCGAAGCTGTCGAACACGTGCGCGTCGCCCGCCGCGCGCACGGCGACGCCCTGCCGGTACGCGCCGCCGTAGCAGCAGTCCAGCAGCAGCACGATGCTCCGCGACCGGCTCGTCGCCATGCAGCGCTGCACGTAGTCGGCCGACACGGCGGTCGACCGGAGGCGGTCCGGGCGGGTGTCGCGCATCGCGAAGTGCAGTTCGCCGGACTCGCTCTTGAGGCCGTGGCAGGAGAAGTGCAGCAGCAGCACGTCGTCCGGCCGGGCGTCGGAGAACAGGTCCTCGATGCGGCCGAGTACGGCGTGCGCGGTCTCGTCGCGCACCACGTGCACGTCGAAGTCGCTGATCCGCCGGTCGGACAGGACCTCCGCGAGCGCCGCCGCGTCCGCGGACGGCGAGCGGAGCGCGCGCAGACCGGCGTGCTCGTAGACGTCGTTGGCGATGATCAGTGCCGTGCGGCGGCCACCCATCGGACTCCCTCCGCCCACCGGGTAGTCGTCAGGAGGCCCGATCTTGTTTCACACCGAGGTCGGCAGCCCCGCGGCCACGAAGTGCTCGGTGCCGATGAACGACGTGACGTCGCCGATCCGGCCGTCGCGCAGGGTCAGGACGTTGATCGACCACGCCCGGTGCGCGCCCGCCTCCTCGTTCCACAGGTAGCAGCCCACGGCGGGCTGGCCGTTGGCCGTGGTGGGGAGGTGCTTCCACGAGCCGCAGGAGGTGAGCGGGATGGTGGTGGCGAAGTCCATGACGGCGTCGATGCCGGAATACCAGTGCGGCAGGGGCGGCATCGACCAGGTGACGTCCTCGGTCAGCAGCGCCACGAGGGCGTCGGCGTCACCGCGTTCCAGCGCGGACGAGAAGGACGCGACGATCCCGCGCACCTGGGCGTCCTCCATCATCCGCAGCGTCCGCTGCTGGGTGCGGGCCGGGATCTTGCCGGACACGGTGGCGCGCGCCCGTTGCAGCGCGCTGTTCACCGACGCGGTGGTGGTGTCCATGGTCGTGGCGATCTCGGCGGGGGAGTAGCCGAGCACCTCGAACAGCAGCAGCGCGGCCCGCTGGTTGCCCGGCAGGTGTTGCAGCGCGGCGACGAACGCCAGCTCGACGGCCTCCCGCTGCTCGTAGCGGGCGTCCGGGGCGGCCGGACCGGCGGTGAGGCCGGTGTCGGGGTACGGGCTGAGCCACGCCACGTCCGTCACCGGGGTCGCACCGGTCACCGCGCGGTCGCTCGACGGGCCGAGGTCCACGGGCAGCGCGCGCCTGCCGCGGCTCGCGACGGCGTCCAGGCACGTGCGGGTGGCGACGGTGTAGAGCCACGAGCGCAGCGAGCTGCGGCCCTCGAACCTCGGCAGGCCCTTCCACGCGCGCAGCAGGGCGTCCTGGAGGGCGTCGTCGGCGTCGTAGGTGGAGCCGAGCATCCGGTAGCAGTGGGCGTGCAGCTCGCGGCGGAGCGGTTCGAGCAGCCTGCTGAAGGCGGCGTCGTCTCCCTCGCGCGCCCTGGCCAGGTCGGGATCCTCAGCGGTTTCCGCGATTCCCGAGTTCACTTCGCTCACGACCGATGATTCTGCCCCACCCCGTCGGTCACTTACCTCCGAACACGCAGACCAGGCCTTTTCCCAGGAGGAACGATGAACCACCCGTCGACCGTCGAGACCCTCCGCGTGCCGGACGCGCTGCTGCACTACGAGGTGCGCGGCGTCGGACCGCTCGTCGTGCTCGTCGGCGCCCCGATGGACGCCCGGTCGTTCGAGCCGCTGGCCGACCTGCTCGCCGCCGACCACACGGTGCTCACCACCGACCCGCGCGGCATCAACCGCAGCGAGGTCGACCACCTCGACCAGGACTCCACGCCCGAGATGCGCGCGGACGACCTCGCCAGGCTCATCGAGCACGTCGACGCGGGCCCGGCCGTGGTGCTCGGGTCCAGCGGCGGCGCGGTCAGCGCGCTGGCCCTCACCCAGGCCCGCCCGGACCTCGTGCACACCGTGATCGCGCACGAGCCGCCGCTGCTGGAGCTGCTGCCGGACCGCGACGAGCTGCGCGCGGGCACCGAGGAGATCATCGCCCTGCACAAGGCGGGCGACACCGTCGGCGCGTGGCGCAAGTTCCTGGACCAGGCCAACATCCGGATGCCCGAGGAGGTGTTCCAGATGATGTTCACCGGCGAGCGGGACGCCCAGCAGATCGCCGACGACACCTTCCAGCACGAGCACATGATGCGACCCACCATCGCGTTCGAGCCGGACGTCGACGGGCTGCGCTCGACCACGACCCGCGTCGTGATCGGCATCGGCGAGGAGTCGACGGACCAGATCTGCGACCGCACGTCCAGGGCGCTCGCCGCGGCGCTGGGGCTCGAGCCGACGATGTTCCCCGGCGACCACATCGGCTTCGCCCAGGACGCCGCCGCGTTCGAGACCCGGCTGCGCGAGGTGCTCAAGGGGAGCTGAGGGACGCCACGGGCCCGCTCACCTCCGGTCGCGGGTCCGTGGCGGCGTCGCCGACCGTCCAGCACAGGGCCACGCCCACGGCGGCGAACACCGCCGCCACCAGCACGGCTATCGCCGCTCGACTTCCGCCAGACACGGTCCCACTCCTCGAAGGCTGTGCCCGTGGGGTCAGCGGAAGCCGTCGAGTCGTTAGCGGAAGTCACCCGGTCGAGTGGCGCTCGCGGTCGAGCAGCCGCCGCAACGTCGTGGTGGTCGGCATCTCCACGTACCGGTGGAACAGCTCGACGCCCAACGCCGTCGCCAGCAGCGCGCCCAGCACCGCCAACGGCAGCCCGACCAGCGGTTTCAGCCACCCGAGCACGCCGAACATGATCGGCATGTGCAGGAGGTAGACGGAGTACGTCCGCTTGGCCAGGACGGCGATCCACCGGGACCGGGCGATCCGGCCGCTCGCGTCCATGCCGAGGATCACCACGAGGATGTCGATGAGCAGCGCGTTCTGGTAACCGTCGCCGCTGAGCATCGACACGGCCACCAGCTCGGCCCGGATGAACAGCAGGAAGTGCGCGGCCCCGAGCAGCAGCCCGACGCCGAGGCGGACGCGGCCCAGCCGCACCAGCGCGATGATCTGGCCGATGAAGACGATCGGCAGGAACGCCACGATCGTGCGGGTCGGGGCGGCCGCCGCCTCCGGCACCAGCGACATCGTGATCGAGATGGCCGCCGCCGCGACCGCGGGCGGCAGCCACGGCCACCGCCGCAGCGGCAGGATCATCAGCGCGGTGAAGGCGTAGAACACCAGCTGCACCATCAACGACCAGGTGATGGGCAGGATCGACGTGGCGCCGGGCACGATGTACGTGCCGAACCACGTGTCCAGCAGCAGGTTCGACACCGTCGCCGCCGACTGCGGAGCCATCGACGGCGTCAGGCCCGCCACCACGAACGCGAAGCTGATCGGCAGCGCCACCCACATCACCGGCAACACCCGCACCGCACGCCGGGTCAGGAACTCCACCGGCCGCTCGCGGAACGCCACCCTGGTGACCACGAGCCCGGAGATCAGCAGCATCATCGCGACGCCGACGAAGCTCAGCTCGCCCCGCAGGTGCAGCGTGCCGGTCGCCGCGTTCAGGGCGTCGCCGAACGGGAAGCTGTTGTCGCGGCCGCCGTGGATCCACGCCGCGAGGTGGTGGTAGGCGATCGACACCGACGCGACGACCCGCAGCACGTCGAGCCCGTGCAGGTAGCCCGCCCGCACCGGCGCGGCGACCGCGGTCTCCTCGGTGGCCGTCACGCCGACACCTCGCTGGTCCGCCGGAGGCGGGGGAGTTCGGCGACCACCAGCACCGCCGCGAGGGCGAGCGGGAAGCCGATCGGGAAGGGGAGTCCGAGGCCGAGGACGGTCCAGCCGAGCGTGCCCGTGAGCACGAGCAGCCAGCGGGAACGCCCGGCGAGCCACCGGACGGCGGGGCGTGTGCCGACCGTGTCGTCGGCGCGCAGCGCCACCAGGAACACCAGCACCGCGACCAGCGCGGTCAGCGGGTACCACCACTGCGCGACACCGGGCACGACGGCCTCGGTCCACGCCAGCAGCCCCCACACCGCGAGCCCGAACAGCACCGCCGCCCACCCCGGCAGGCGGTCGTCGCCGAGCACCAGGCCGAGCACGGCCAGCGGGAACAGCACCACCGGCATCGCGAACCCCGTCGACACGCCCACCAGCAAGAACACCCCCACCAGCAGCAACAGGGCCAGCGGAACCAGCCACGCGGGCGTCCTGGCCGCCAGCGCGCCGACCGGCCAGAGCACCAGCTCGATCGCGACGACCCACACCAGCGGCTCGACCAGGACCTCGCCGCCGAGCAGCGGGAGCACGCCCGCGAGCACCGCGCCGACCCCGGCGGGCACCGCGATCCGGACCAGCCGGGGCACGTCGAGACCCGGCTTCACGGCGTGGCCGCTCGCCAGCAGCAGGAGCATCAGGCCGAGCACGCCGAAGTCCTCGCCGATGCCGAGCGGCCGGTCGAGCCACTCGCGCACCACGTCGACCAGGCCGAAGCGCTGACCGTGCCGGTCGAGCCACAGCCCGCCGAGGAAGCTGTAGACCACCAGGCAGATCCCGAACGCGCGGGCGAGCACCGCGGAGCCCTCCCTCATGAGATGGGCGGGAGGGTGCGGAGCTGCGCGTCCAGCAACTCGAGGAACGCGAGGTCCGCCGTGGTCCCGTCGGGGCCGAACGCCTCGACCCGCACCACGCCCCGGCTGCTGGCGTAGTGGGCGCGGTAGGTGATCGGGCCGGACTCCCCGGCCCCCGGCGTGAACCGCAGCGCCACGACCTCCGGGTGCCGGGTGGGGATCGGCCGGTAGCCGACCCGCCCGTAGAGCAGTTCGATGGCGTTCATCAGCCCCTTGGACGCCTGCTCGGCCTTGGGCGTGAACAGCCAGACGCCGCGCGTCACCTCGGCGTCGTGCGTCACGACGACGGAGATCGACCTCACCCACGCCTTGAGCACCAGCAGGTCGGCGTCGCCCAGCACGTCCGCGTTGGCGATCTTCGCCACGGACCCGGACAGCCGCACCGACACCCGCCCCGTCGGTTCGGTCAACGAGGGCGGCTGCGCGGCCGACTTCGGCAGCCGCGGATCGCCGTACACCGTGCCGCCGCGCAGGGATCGCGGGTCGCCGCCGTCCCCGCGGTCGCCACCGAGCGCCCACGCCCCCGCCGACAGCCCGACGAGGACGACGAGCGTGGCCGCGACGCCTGCCGCGCGCGGTGGTGGCGCCATACGGGTGCTCCTGGCTACGGGACGAGCGGCGCTCACCGGCGCCTGCCAGGAATTCTCTCAGACGGATCGGTCTGCGGTGCGGGCATCGGCCCAACCGGTGATCACGTCCACTGTGGACGGTCAGGCCGCGGGCGGCACGAGGACGCCCACCAGCCCGGTCACGTTCGCGCGCAGGTTCGCCCCGGCGTCCGGCTGCCCGGCGAGGTGGCGCAGCAGCGCCTGCTGGAACAGGCCGTCGAACATCGCGTACACGGCGGGGGAGGAGCCCGCGATCTCCGAGCCCGCCAGCTCCGCGTAGCGGGACAGCACGCGCCAGATCATCCGCTCCAGCATGGCGTCGATCTCCAGGACGTCCTCGCGGAACGAGTCCTCGAAGAGGGCCTGCGAGCGGAGGTCGTACCAGAGCCGGTGCATCGTGGCGTCCTCGACGAGCGTGGTGATCAGCGCGTCGAGGAACCCGCTCGCCAGCTCGTCGGTCGAGTCGGCCGTGGCGACGATCTTGTCGTAGCGCTGCGAGCACACGGACTTGTACTGCCGGACGCAGTACGTGATCAGCTCGACCTTGTCGCGGAAGTAGTAGTGCAGCACGCCGTGCGAGAACGAGGAGTTCTGCGCGATCTCCCGCAGGCTCGTGCGCGCGTAGCCCAGTTCGGACAGCGTTTGGAGCGCCGCGTCCGCGAGCTCGCGGCGGCGCTCCTCGAACTTGTCGACCTGGCGGCGGGAGACGCGGTCGACCTTCTCTGCGGTGGACATCGCCGCTGACAGTAGCCGATCCGCCACGTCTTGACGATCGTCCAAGAAAACCTTGACAGTCGTCCAAACCGTTCCTAGCGTGTGGTCCACATCACTGGCGATGGCGAAGGGCGGCACGCGATGAGCCGAATGGATCTGTCCGGGAGGTGCGCGCTCGTCACCGGAGGAGCCCGCGGCCTCGGAGCGGGGATGGCGGCGGCGCTCGCCGCCGCGGGAGCCCGCGTGATGATCGCCGACGTGCTCAAGGACGCGGGGGAGCAGACCGCGGCCGGCCTGGAGGGCGGCGCGTTCGTCGAGCTCGACATCACCGACGACGCCGCGTGGGAGAGCGCCGTCGCCCACACCGTCGCCGAGTTCGGCGGGCTCGACATCGTGGTCAACAACGCGGGCATCGAGGTCACGTCGCTGCTCGTGGACATCGACGCCGCCGAGACCCTCAAGATGCTCGAGATCAACATCCTGGGCACCATGCTCGGCCTCAAGCACGGCCTGCGCGCCATGCGCCCCGGCGGCGCCGCGGGCAACGGCGGCACCATCATCAACATCGCCTCGGTCGCCGCCACCATCGCCTTCCCCGCCATCGCGGGCTACTCCGCCACCAAGTCCGCCGTCGACCGGCTCACCCGCGTCGCGGCCGCCGAGTCCGGCAAGCTCGGCTACGGCGTGCGCGTCAACTGCCTCTACCCCGGACTGGTCCCGACCGAGATGGGCATCAAGCTCGCCGTCGAGACCGCGGGCATCGGCCTGTTCGAGAGCCCGGACGCCGCCGTCGCCGCGGTCGTCGGGCTGACCCCGTCCGGACGCCTCGGCGAGGTGTCCGACATGGCCGACGCCGTCGTCTTCCTGGCGTCGGACGCTTCCAGGTTCGTCAACGGCGCGGGCCTGCCGGTCGACGGCGGAATGGGGATGTGACCATGACCAAGCCAGTCGTCGTCTACGGGGTGTCCGGCTACACCGGCCGGTTGATCTGCGAGTACCTCCGCGAGTACCACGTGCCGTTCGTCGCCGCGGGCCGCGACGGGAAGAAGGTGCAGGAGGTCGTCGACAAGATCCCCGGCATCGAGAACGCCGACTACGAGGTCGTCGAGGTGAGCCACGACGTCGAGGCGCTCACCTCCCTCTTCGACGGCGCGTCCGTCGTCTGCAACACCGTCGGCCCGTTCATCAAGCTCGGCCCGGAGGCCGTGGAGGCCAGCCTCGCGGCGGGCTGCCACTACCTGGACACCACCGGCGAGCAGGACTGGACGCTGGCCGCGAAGGAGAAGTGGGGCCAGGCGTTCAAGGACGCCGGGCTGCTGCTGTCGCCGGGCGTGGCGCAGATGTACACCACCGGCGAGATCGCCGCGAACATCGCGCTGGAGACCGTGCCCGGCCTGGACACCCTCGACATGCTGGTGCTGTGGAAGGGCTTCCCGACCTACGCCTCCACGCAGACGATCTTCACCATCCTCAAGGCCGACTGGTTCCACCTGCTGAACAACGAGTACGTGGCGTGGGACCACCGGGCGACCCGCGAGTGCGTGGTCCCCGGTCAGCACGGCACCGCGCTCACCGTCCCGTGGGGCGGCACCCTGCACCCGGTGTGGTTCAAGGACGACCCGCGCGTGTCGACCTGCCTGGTGACCGGCGGCGTCCTGGACCGCGCGGTGATGGACGGCGTCGTCGCCACCACCGGCATGTTCGAGGAGCAGATCCGCCCGCTCGACCCCGAGGCGCAGGAGGCGGCGCTGTCCGACATCGCCAACAGCCTCCAGGCGGACATGCCGCCGCGCGAGAACCCGCGGGTCAACACCTCCATCGACTCCGTGCACGCGTCCGGTCCGCTCGGGCGCGTGCACGTGGCCATCCACGGCAACTCCAACTACAAGCAGACCGGCCTGCTCCAGGCGTACGCGGCGTACTCGCTGCTCCAGCAGGCCCCGCGCCGGGCCGGGTTCGCGTCGGCCTGCCAGGCGTTCGGGCACCGGGAGCTGCTCGGCGTGCTGCGCAACTTCGGGCTGGTCCTCAACCCGATCGTGGAAGCGCACACCTGACATGTCCCTGACGGCCTACCTGGACAAGGGGGCGTCGCTCGGTCGCGGCGCCCCCTGCCTGACCATGGACGGCACGTCGCTCACCTACGGCGACGTCCAGGACCTGTCGCACTCGGTCGCCCGCGCGCTGGCCCGCGCGGGCGTCCGGGCGGGCGACAAGGTCGGGGTGCTGTCGGGCAACGACCCGACGGCGTTCGCGTGCGTGTTCGGCATCGCCCGGCGCGGTGCCGTGTGGTGCCCGATCAACCCGCGCAACGCGGCGGGGGAGAACCGCGAGCTGCTGGACCTGTTCGACTGCGTCGCGCTGATCCACGCGCCCGCGTACGCCGACCTGGTCGCGGAGATCGCCCCCGACCTGCCCAAGCTGACCACGATCGTGCCGCTGGCGTCGCTGGACGAGTGGCTCGACGGCGACGACGTGGAGTACGACCCCTCGGCTCCGGACGACACGGTGATGATCGTCGGCACCGGCGGCACGACCGGCAGACCCAAGGGCGTGCAGCTCACCGACCGCAACCTCGAGACCATGACGGCGCTGACGCTCATGGCGTACCCGTTCGAGCCCCGGCCGGTGTACCTGGCGATGGCCCCGCTCACCCACGCGGCGGGCGTGCTGTGCTTCCCGGTGATGGCGATGGGCGGCGAGATCGTCGTCATGCCCGCACCCGACCTGGGGCTGTTCCTGGACCTCATCGGACGGCACCGCGTCACGCACACGTTCCTGCCGCCGACGCTGATCTACATGCTGCTCGCCCACGAAAGCCTGTCCACTTCGGACCTGAGTTCGCTGCGGTGCTTCTGGTACGGCGCCGCGCCGATGTCCCCGGCCAGGCTGGAACAGGCGCTGACCGCGATCGGCCCGGTGATGGCGCAGCTGTTCGGCCAGTCCGAGGCCCCGATGATGGTGTCGATGCTGTCCCCGGCCGAGCACTTCCACGCCGACGGCACGGTCGCGCGCGAGCGCCTGGCGTCCGCCGGACGGCCAGGACCGCTGGTCACCGTCGGGATCATGGACGAGTCCGGCGGCCTGCTGCCGACCGGCGAGCGCGGCGAGATCGTCGTTCGCGGCTCGTTGGTCATGCGCGGCTACTACCGCGACCCGGCGGCCACGGCCGAGGCGTCCCGGTTCGGCTGGCACCACACCGGCGACATCGGCTACCTCGACGACGAGGGCTACCTCTTCATCGTCGACCGCGCCAAGGACATGATCATCACCGGCGGCTTCAACGTGTACTCGGCCGAGGTCGAGCAGGCGCTGATGGCGCACCCCGCCGTGCGCGACTGCGGCGTGGTCGGGCTGCCGGACGAGAAGTGGGGCGAACGGGTCGTGGCCGTCGTCCAGGCCCAACCGGACGTGACGGCCGACCCGGCCGAGCTGGTGGCGTTCGTGAAGGCGCGGATCGGCAGCGTGAAGGCTCCCAAGCAGGTCCACGTGTGGGCGGACCTGCCCCGGTCGACCGTGGGGAAGGTGCTCAAGACCGACATCAAGGCGCGTCTGCGGTCGGGCTGAACAGGGGACCGTCGAGGTACTTCAGGCCGGTGTCGCACGCGACCGTGACGACCGTGCGGCCCTCGCCGAGGTCGCGGGCCACCTTCAGCGCGCCCAGGACGTTGAGCGCGCTGGACGTGCCCGCGAAGATCCCCTCCTCCCTGGCCAGGCGCAGGGCGAGGCGGCGGGCCTCCGGCTCGTCGAGCGCCAGGGCCTCGTCGTAGACACCTGGCGTGAGCAGCGGCGGGACGACACCGGTGGCCGTGCCCTCGACGGTGTGCGGACCGCCGGTGCCCGCTGTCAGCGCGGGCGACGACGCCGGTTCGAGCGCCACGATCCGCGTGCCGCCCTCGCGCAGGGGCGTGGCCACGCCGTGCAGCATGCCGCCGGTGCCGACGGCCGCGCAGAACGCGTCCACGGTCCCAGCCTGCTCCAGGATCTCCCGGCCCATGGTCGCGTAGCCGGTCAGCGCGTCGGTGTTGCGGAACTGGTCCGTCCACAGCGCGTGCCCGCGAGCCAGGATCCGGTCCACCTCCTCGCGCATCCGCACGAACAGGTCCGGCGTGACCCTCCCTCCGTCGCTCGGCACCACCGTGAGGTCCGCGCCGAACGCCCGCATCGTGCGCAGCTTCTCCGGCGAGAACGCGTCCGACGACACCAGCGACAGCGGGTAGCCCTTCACCGCGCACACGAACGCCAGCGACGACCCGGTGCTGCCACCGGTGAACTCCACGACCCGGATCCCCTCGCGCAGCGCGCCACGGCGTTCCGCGCCCTCGATGATCGCCAACGCCATCCGGTCCTTGTAGCTGCCGGTCGGGTTCCCGCCCTCGACCTTCACCAGCACCCGCGCCGACCCCGCGGGCACGACGTGCCGCAACTCGACCAGCGGCGTGCCACCGATCGCGTCCAACGGCGAGGAGAGGACTCCGGGAAACGGCATCAGGTGCTCCAGGGAGG
>NZ_JBHYHC010000029.1:0-83818 GCF_042738955.1 Umezawaea sp. NPDC059074 | reverse complement strand
GTCGGTTCCCCCGACCGGCCACGAGGCGTTCGTCAGTGCGATCCCGCGCAGCACTCGTGCGGCTGCTCGACCTCGACGGGCTGGAACACGCCGCCCGCCGCCCGCTCGACCAGCAGCACCAGGTCGCCGTCCCGGTACTCCGGCCGCACGAAGCCGCCGGTGTCGATCACGGTGTCGAGGTCGAGCGTCGCGCCGATGGCCACGACGCCGTCGATCCCCGTGTCCCGCACCAGGTCCGCCAGCCGGTGCTTCCCGGTCAGCCGCTGCTGGCCGTCGAACCGGATGCAGCGGCCCGTCTCGGGCGGGTCGACCTCGGTGCCGGGTGCGAGCCCGCTGGTGACCCGCGCGAACACGACGGTCTCGGCTACCGGGCCCGTGCGCTCGACGCGGGTCAGCACCAGGTCGGCCGCCACGCCCGCCTTGTCCAGCGCGGACAGCACCTCGCGGTCGAAGTGCGCGCCCACCGACGTGAACTCCGGGACCAGCCGCACCCAGCGCACTAGACCACGTCCACGAAGACCGGGTTCGCGTAGAACCACAGGTCGGCCCACGGGTCGGCGTCGCCGATGACGTCCATGACCGGGTTGCCCTCGGGGGTGAGCTGGTTGCCGTCCGTGCCGCGCACCCGCAGGTAGAACGGGCCCGCGACGTCGCGGAACACGTACGTGAACTTGGCGCGGTTCTTGGTGACCTCGAAGGACTTCACCACGGTCGTGCCCGGCGCGGAGAGCGTGTCGCGGTCGACGACCGGACCCGTGACCGGGCCCGCGATGAGGTCGAGCTTGGCCAGCTTCGGCACCACACCGGCGAAGTTGGGGCCGCCCGCGCCGGTCACCTCGATGGTGACCTCGATCGAGCCGCCGCGCTTGACGAACGTGCGACCGCCCAGCGTCACGCCGCGGTTGTCGCCCTCGCCCAGGGCCCGCACGCGCAGGTCGAGGCCGTCGATCAGCCTGCCGTGCACCGCGATCACCTTGCCCGCCTGGAGTCCGCGCATGATGTCCACGTAGGACTTCGAGCGCGAGCCCACCACGGTCTGGCTGTAGTAGCCGGGGAAGAAGTCGCCGAACCCGCCCTGCTTGACGCCGGAGTCGACCGGGGCGCCGCGGCTGCCGGTCTTCTCGTAGTCCTGCGCGCCGGGCGTGAGCGTGTCGTTGAAGACCTGGTGCACGTCGGACGTGGAGGTGATCCACCACGGCCTGCCCTCGGCCAGCATCGAGTCCCAGAGCCCGCCGACCTTGGCGGTCATCCAGTCGAAGCCGCCGTAGGTGCGGTAGGGGTTCTCGGCCTCGGTGGGCGCGTAGCCGGGGTGGCTGTCCGCGCCGGGCGAGGAGTCGTAGTACCCGCGCGCCCGGCCGCCGCCGCCCGCCGACTTCGGGATGCCCGCGGCCTGGTGGCCGGGAGCGCCCTCCATGCCCACGGCCACGCCGGGGGCCGCGTCGCGCCAACCGCGCAGCTCGTGCGGGCTGTCGACACCGCGCCGGGACGGGTGGTTCGCGAACATCAGCGCGATCTCGGCCCGTCCACTGAGGACCTGCGACTCCAGGTACCGCAGCGCGGCCAACGCGTACGGCTCGCCGTCCGCGGACGTGGCGCGGGCGATGAGGCCCTTGCCGCCGTTGGCGACCGGCGTGGACAGGATCCCGCCGTCGTAGCCCGCCTCGAAGGCGCGCAGGATGTCGACGGTGTTGCGGTCCGGCGGCAGGAACACGGTGGCGTGCTCCGCGCCGGGGATGTTCCACTCCAGACCCTGGTAGACCAGGATGTCGCGGTTCGCCTTGCGCGCCTTCTCGATGTCCGGCGTGACCTGGTCGATCGAGAACTTCTGGTGCGCCACGCCACCGTGGTCGGTGATGACCATCCAGTCGAGGCCGTGCTTCTTGGCCTTGGCGACCTGCGCCGAGATCGGGTACTGGCCGTCGCCGGAGTACTGGGTGTGGATGTGGTGGTCACCCGCGTACCAGCGCTGCGGCACGCCCCACTGGTTCGTCGACTGCGGGGTCGCGGCGGCCTGGCCCGCTCCCGCGCTCGCCAGCGCGGCGCCGCCGACGGCGACGCCGAGGCCCGCCAGGAACCGGCGGCGGGCGACCGAGATGGGTCGGTCGTCCGCCGGGTCCTGCCAACTGCCCTCGACGGGCTCTACCTCGTGGTGGTGGTGCTCGTGGCCATCATGATGGTGGTGCGACATGTGTGGGGCTCACCGTTCGCGGGTCGGCAGCTACGTCGCCGCGGAGTATGTCCAGGCAGGAGCCCTGACAACGTGGGTCAACCGGTGAACACCCGATGAACCCTCACGTCCTATCGCGCACGCTTGGCGTTAGCGGTGACCGCCTCCACGACCGTCGGCCACACGTCCACCGGGAGGTCGTGCGCCATGCCGTCGACGATGATCAGCTCGGCGCCGGGGATCGCCGCCGCCGTGGCCTCGCCACCGGAGCGGTGGACGAGCGGGTCCTCGGAGCCGTGGATCACCACGGTCGGCACGGTCACCCCGCGCAGCCCCTCCGTGCGGTCGGGCGAGGCCATGACCGCGGCGAGGTGCCGCAGGGTGCTCATGGGTCGGTTCGACCGGTCGTAGGCCGCCGCGATCCGCTCGCGCGCCGCGTCCTCGTCCACCGCGAAGCCCGGCGACCGGGTCAGCCGCGACGAGACCAGCCGCTGCTCGATGGTCGCCTCGCGGTCGCCGGACGGGCCCTGGGCGAACGTCGCCACGATCTCCGGCCTGCCCTGACCCACGGTCCGGTCGCCGGTCGTGGACATGATCGAGCACAGGCTCAGCACGCGGTCCGGGTGGTCGACGACGACCTGCTGGACGATCATGCCGCCCATCGACGCGCCGACCAGGTGCGCCTTCTCGATCCCCAGGCCGTCGAGGAGCCCGACGACGTCGTCCGCCATGTCGGACAGCAGGTACGGCGCGGTCGTGAAGTCCCCGGAGGCCAGCGCGGCGAGGTCGGGCACCGGCAGGTGGTCGAGCGCGGTCGAGAGCCCGATGTCCCGGTTGTCGAACCGGATCACGTGGAAGCCCTGCGCGGCGAACAGGTCGCACAGCTGGAGGTCCCAGTTGAGCATCTGCGCGCCGAGACCCATCACCAGCAGCAGGGTCGGGTCCGCGGGGTCGCCGAAGGCTTCGTACTCGAGTTCGAGGTCCTGGACGGTCACTCTTGGCATGCGTTTTCGACCTTTCCGCAATTCGATTTGTTCACATGGGTGAAATCACCCAGTCTGCCCGGTCGTGCACCAAAACGGGCAAAAAGTTCCGGTACGGCGAAACGTTGACCTAACTGGTCTGAACCACTGACACTGGCCGTCTCCCCAACCCCTGCGAGGAGACCTGATGACCCGTTCACCCCTGCGCAAGAAAATCGTCGTCGCCGCACTGTCCGCCCTGCTCACAGTAGTCGGAACCCAGGTTCCCGCGACCGCCGCGCCAGTGGTCGACGGTGGCGTCACCGCCGCCGCGCCCGCGACCTTCACCCATCCCGGCGTGCTCGTGAGCAGGCCGCAACTGGAGTTCATGCGCACCAAGGTGCTCGCGAACGCGCAACCGTGGAAATCCGCGTACGACCAGATGATGGGGAGCAAGTACGCCTCGCTGACGCGCACGCCGAAACCGCGCGCCGTCGTCGAATGCGGTTCCTACTCGAACCCGAACTACGGCTGCACCGACGAGCGCGAGGACGCCATCGCGGCGTACACGCTGTCGCTCGCCTGGTACGTGACGAAGGACGCCCGGTACGCGAACAAGGCGATCCAGATCATGGACGCCTGGTCCCCCGTCATCAAGGACCACACGAACAGCAACGCCCGCCTGCAGACGGCGTGGTCCGGCTCGTCGTGGCCCAAGGCCGCCGAGATCATCCGCTACACCTACACCGGCTGGCCCGCGGCGAACGTGACCCGGTTCGCGACCATGCTGCGCAGCGTGTACCTGCCGGAGATCCAGGCCGGGTTGGCCAACACCAACGGCAACTGGGAACTCAGCATGATGGAGGCCTCGATCGGCATCGCGGTCTTCCTGGAGGACAAGGCCGCCTACGACAAGGCCGTCTCGATCTTCCGCACCCGGCTGCCCGCGTACATCTACCTGACCAGCGACGGCGCCCTGCCGAAGACGCCGCCCGGCAGCGGCATCGACACCCGCGCGGAGATCGTCTCCTACTGGCACAACCAGTCCACGTTCCAGGACGGCGTGAGCCAGGAGACGTGCCGCGACTTCACCCACACCGGCTACGGCCTGGCCGCCGCGGCGCACATCGCCGAGACGGCCCACCACCAGGGCCAGGACCTGTGGGGCGAGAACCAGGACCGGATGCGCCACGCGTACGGCCTGCACGCCCGCTACCAGCTCGAGGCGATGCCGTCCTGGCTGTGCGGCGGCACCCGCAACCAGAACCTCGGCCCGACGACCGAGGTCGCGTTCAACGCGCTGAACACCCGGCTCGGCATCGCGATGGCCAACACCCAGCGCTACACCGAGCAGCAGCGCCCGCAGGGCACGGACAACCTGTTCATCGCGTGGGAGACCCTGACCCACGCGCAGAACCCGGCGTAGTCACCGGTCGCGGGCGCTCCACGGGGCGCCCGCGGCCAGCCCCTGCGCGTCCGCGTAGCTCGGGATCCCGTCGGCCACGGGTTCGCCTTCGCGCACCTGGCACGCGGTCGTCACGGCGGCGTGCAGCGCGGCCCGGAACAGCAGCGACCCGGTGCTGACGCGGCGAACCCCCAGCTCTCCCAGGCGTCGCAGCCCGAGCGCGGGCACGTGCAGGACGTTCAGCGGCGCGTCGACCGCGGCCACCACGGCCGCGATCTCCCGTTCCAGCGCCAATCCCGGCACGAACACCCCGTCCGCCCCGGCGTCCAGGTACCTCCTGGCACGGTCCACTGTGGACTCCTTCGCGACCCCGAGCCAGTGCGTGTCCACGCGCGCGTTGACGAACAGCCCCGGCCCACCCTCCTTCGCCGCGCGCACGAGCCCCGCCTGCTCGACCGGGTCCGCGAGCACGCCGCCGGGCCTGCCGTCCTCGATGTTGACGCCCGCGACCCCCAGCGCGGCCAGTTCCGCGGCCAACTCCCGCACGTCCGCCCCGAACCCGGACTCGATGTCCACGGTCACCGGCACCGGCAGCCCGACGATCCGCCGCGCCAACGCCACCGTCTCGTCCCGCGTCGCCCCTTCGCCGTCCGGCAACCCGGCCGCGGCGGCCACCCCGAGGCTCGTCGTGCCGATCGCCGCGAACCCGGCCGCGTGCAGTGCCGCGGCGGACGCGAAGTCCCAGGCGTTGGGCAGCAGCAGCGGCCGGTCGGCGTGGTGCAGGTTTTGGAACGTCATCGGGTCAGCCCTTCCGCCAGTGCGAGCGCGTGCCGTTCACCGGGACAGGCGTGCCGCCCGAGCCCGAAGGGGTGGTCGGCCAGGTCGACCTCCACCTCGACGCCGTCCGGCCCGACCCGACGGGTGCTCGGCACCGGCGGCCGCACACCGGCGACCAGCGCCGCCGTCGCCACGCAGGCCTGCACCAGCAGGCCGATCAGGTTCGCGGTGGCCTCGTCGTACTTCCCACACGCCGCCACCAGCCTGCCCAACGCCTCGTCCGCTTCGCGGGTGATCGCGGTGTGCGGCTGGTACGAGCGGGCGACCACCTCCACGTCCGCCGCCACGACGTCCACCCCGAGCGCCTCGGCCAGCACCTCCACGGGCGTGGCCTTCCTCGTCATCGCCAGATCCCGCAGCCGTTCCGGCTCGACCTCCGCCAACGCCGCCACAGCCAACATCCGCCGCCGCTCGTGCGCGGCCCCTTCGCTGAACCTCGCCACGGAAGCCCGCAACCACGCGACCCCCTCGACGGCATCGGGAACCGGCGGAACGGTGTACCTCGGATCGTCCAACATGCCCACGACGCTAGGCGTCGGACGTTTCGGCGCGCGCCGAAACGTCACCGGCCTACCGTGGACCCCGTGAAGGGACTGGCGGACTTGGCGGCACTGCTGGCGGACGGCACCAGGGCCGCGTTCTGCGTCGCCCTGCTGGACGGCCGCGCGTGGACCTCCGGCGAACTCGCCGCGCACGCGGGCGTGGCCCCCTCGACGGCCAGCGAACACCTCGGCAAGCTCGTCGACGGCGGCCTCCTCGTCGAACGCCGCCAAGGCCGCCACCGGTACGTGCAACTGGCCGACCAGCGCGTGGCGCAACTCCTGGAAGACCTGGTGTCCCACGTGGAACCGACGACACCGGCCCGCACCCTCAAGGCCACCACCACGTCGGCCGCCCTGGCCCGAGGCCGCACCTGCTACGACCACTTCGCGGGCCGCTTGGGCGTGGCCATCACCGACGCCATGACCACCCGCGGCTACCTCACCCAGACCGACGGCTTCACCGTCACCGCGAGCGGCCTGGCCTGGCTCACCGACCACCTGAACGCCACCGAGGCCGACCTGCGCGGGTCACGCCGCCCGTTGGGCAGGCCGTGCCTGGACTGGACCGAACGCCGCACCCACCTAGCGGGCACGGCGGGCGCCCACCTGTGCCGCCACTTCCAATCCCAGGGCTGGGTCCGCCGCGTCGGCACCACCAGGGCCGTCCGCGTCACCCCGACCGGCACGACCGCGTTGCGGGACCTGCTGGGGCTGAACGCGGCGGCACTGGGCTAGAGCAGCCGCCCGCTCCAGTGGGCCAGCCACTCGTCGTTCACGACGTCGACCAGCACGCAGGTGATGTTGTCCGGGCCGCCCGCCTCGTTGGCGAGGGCGATGAGCTTCACGACGACCTCGTCGCGGTCCTCGGTCTCGGTCAGCACAGACAGGATCGTCTCCGGCGGCACCACGTCGGACAGGCCGTCCGAGCACAGCAGGTAGCGGTCGTTGACCTGCGCCTCGTGCAGGAACACGTCCGGTTCCGGGGAGTTCCCGGCTTGGAGGGCGCGCATCAGCATCGAGCGGCGGGGGTGCAGGACGGCCTGCTCGGCGGGCATGCGGCCCTCGTCGACGAGCGCCTGCACCATCGTGTGGTCGCGGGTGACCTGCTGGATCTCGCCGTCGCGCACCAGGTAGCAGCGGGAGTCGCCGATGTGGGCCACGGCGAACTTCGAGCCGTCGACCCAGAGCAGCGCGGTCAGGGTGGTGCCCATGCCGCGCATCCGGAGGTCCTGCTCGGCCATGTCCGTGAGGCGCAGCGCGACCTCGTCCATCATCGCCGTCAGCGCGGGCACGGGGTCGCCGCTGACGTCGTAGTGGGCCAGCACGTCGATGGCCGTGGCGCTCGCGATCTCGCCGAACGCGTGGCCGCCCATGCCGTCGGCGACGGCGAACAACGGCGGCTCGGCGCAGGCGGAATCCTCGTTCAGCTCGCGGCGAAGCCCTGGATGGGTGCCAACGGCGTGGGCGAGCCGGTTGTGCGTCATGACAACAGTGAAACATTGGTTGATTCAGTTCACAAGCAGAACCACTGTGCATCGGTTGTGAACTAGGGTGTACGGCATGGACCAGGACGCCACCGTGAGCGCGGGCGACATCGCCCGCCTCGTCGACGTGGGGCGTGCCGCCGTGAGCAACTGGCGTCGACGGCACGAGGACTTCCCCGCGCCGGTCGGCGGCACGGCGTCCAGTCCGCTGTTCTCCCTCAACGAGGTCGAGGACTGGTTGCGGCGCAACGGGAAGCGCGTCGACGTGTCCCCTGTGGAGCGGGCGTGGCAGTGGCTGCGCGGCGCGGGCGACGACCTGTGCCTCGGCGAGCGCGTGGCCGAGGCGGGCGAGGCCCTGCTGTCGGAGAACGGCGGCACGCTCGCCCCCCTGGCCGCCGAACGCGGGGCGCTGGCGGCGTTCGAGTTCCTCTGCGCGCGCTACCTGGAGGCGCACTCCCGCCAGCTCGACGCGACGCCCGCGGACGTGGCACGGCTCCTGGTGCGCCTGACCAGGCCGGACGGCGGCACGCTGTACGACCCGGCGTGCGGACTGGGCACGATGCTGGTCGACACGCCCGCCGCGCGCGTGCTCGGGCAGGAGATCGACGACACCACCGCGACCATCGCCGCGCAACGGCTGCGACTTCGCTCACAGGCGGGCGAGATCAGCGTCGGCGACGCGCTGCGGCAGGACGGTTTCCCCGGTGAGCTGGCCGACGCGGTCGTGTGCGACCCGCCGTTCACCGAACGGGCGTGGGGCTACGACGAGCTGGCGGGCGACGCGCGCTGGGAGTACGGGCTGCCGCCGCGCGGCGAGTCCGAGCTCGCGTGGGTGCAGCACTGCCTGAGCCACACCAAGCCCGGCGGGCTGGTGGCGATCCTGATGCCGTCCGCGGCGGCGAGCCGCCGACCGGGCCGCCGGATCAGGGCGAACCTGCTGCGCGCCGGGGCGTTGCGGGCGATCGCGACGCTGCCGGGCGGCCCGGACCTGTGGCTGCTGAGGCGTCCCGAACCCGGTGACCGCACGCCGTCGCACGTGCTGCTGACCGAGGTGGACGACCTGTCCACTGTGGACCGCCGGTGGGCCGCGTTCGGGCAGGACCCGGCGGGCGGGCACTCCGTGCCGATCGTGGACCTGCTGGACGAGGACGTCGACCTGAGCCCGGCCGTGCAGTCGTTGCGGCGCAGCGGGGGCGAGGACACGCACCTCGCGTTCGTGGAGGCGCTCACGGCGTTGACCAAGACCGTGCTGCCGACGCCGGAGCTGGAGAAGGCGTCGCAGCAGGCGCCGCCGATGACCACGATCGGCGAACTGGCGAAGGCCGGGCTGCTGACCATGAAGCACGCGGGCGCGAAGCTCACGACGGGCAACGGCGAACTGCCGGTGCTCACCGCGGACGACCTGGCCGCGGGCGCGGAACCGTCCGAGCGCACGGCCCCGGACCCGGACCTGGTCGAGGTCGAGCCGGGCGACGTCGTGGCCTCCCCGATGGGCACCGCGCGGGTCGTCGGCTGCCACGCCGTCCTGGGCCCCTACCTGGCCGTCTACCGGGTCGACCCGAAGCGGCTCGACCCGTACTTCCTCGCGGGCGTGCTGCGCGCGGCGGCGTCGCGGGCGCACCAGGGGTCGAGCCGGGTCGACGCCCGCCGCACCCAGGTGCCCCGGCTGACGCTGACCGAACAGCAGGCCTACGGACGGGCCTTCCGGCAGTTGGGCACACTGGAGGACGCGCTGCGCGAGACGGCGGCTCTGGGGGAAAGCGTGATCCGGCTAGGCTTCGGCGGCCTGATGGACGGTCACCTCCGACCGCGGAGCTAGAACGGTTGGGAGGCCGGATGCTCATCGCCGATCGGTACGACCTGGACGACCTGCCGCTCGGCCAGGGTGGGATGGGGGCGGTGCACGGCGGGTACGACCGGCACCTCGACCGGCGGGTCGCGGTGAAGTTCCTGCAACTGCCCGGCAGGCGCGACGAGGAGATGGAGCACCGCTTCACCCGCGAGGCCCGCATCCTGGCGAAGCTGGAGCACGCGGGAGCGCCCGTCCTCTACGACTTCGGCGTCTTCGAGTACCGGATGTACCAGGTGATGCAGTTCATCGACGGCGTCACGGTCGCGGACCTGGTGGGCGAGCACGGGCCGCTGCCGGTGGCGTGGGCCGCGTCGATCGCCGCGCAGGCGTGCGCCGTGCTGGCCGCCGCGCACAACCTGTCGATCTGCCACCGCGACCTGAAGCCGACGAACCTGATGCTGTGCCCGGACGGCAGCGTGAAGGTGCTCGACTTCGGGTTGGCGGTGCTGCGGGAGTCCGACGTCGCCCAGTTCACCCGCTGGGGCCAGATGCTCGGCACCCCGGCGTACATGGCGCCCGAGCAGATCCAGCGCGGCAACGCCGAGCCGCGCAGCGACCTGTACGCGTTGGGGTGCGTGCTGCACGAGATGCTGACGGGCAAGCAGCTCTTCACCGGCGACACGGCGTACACCGTGTTCGACAAGCAGGTGAAGCAGCGGCCGTCGTCCGTGCCGCGCATCCCCGTGGCGCTGGACGAGCTGCTCCAGGACATGCTGGAGAAGGACCCCGAACGCAGGCCCGCCGACGCGACCGTGCTGTTCGAGCGGCTGCTGCCGTTCGCCGTGGACCTGCCGATGCTGCCCGGTTTCCTCACGCCGTCCACGACGCCGAGCCCGGACCGCATGTACGCCCGAGCCGTCGGTCAGGTCCTGGAGGGCTAGCCGGTCGCGCCCGCGTGGAAGGCACTTCCCCGCTACGGACCGCGCTGGCTGTAGAACTCGCTCAGCACGAGCATCGCGGCCCCGGCGGCGACCAGGTCGTCGCCCAGCGGGCTGACGCTGATCTCGACCTCCAGCCAGTCCGAGCGCGGCACCTGCTCGCGCACCACGTCCCGGATCGCGTCCGCGTAGAAGTCCGGGTTGCCCTGCACCACCCGGCCGCCGAGCACCACGTGGTCGAGGTCCAGCAGTTGCACGAGCCCCGCGACGGCCATGCCGAGCACGGTCACCGCCGCCTTCATGTCGCCCGCCGCGACGGCGAGGTTGTGCACGATCTCCACGCACCCCGACCGCCCGCACGCGCACCGCGGCCCGCCGAGCTGGATGGTCGTGTGGCCGTACTCGCCCGCGTTGGTCCGCGCGCCCCGGTGCACCTGCCCGTCGAGCAGCAGCCCGACGCCGACGCCCGTGCCGACGATCACCAGCGCGGCGTGCCGCAGCTCGTCGCCGCGCCGCCACGCCTCGGCGATCATCGCGGTGTTGGTGTCCTTGTCGACCACGACCGGCAGGCCGAGCCGCGCGGACGCGAGGTCGCGCAGCGGCACGTCGTGCCAGCCGACGAGGCCGGTGGCGTCGTGCACCACGCCGTCGCGGTGGTCGAGCGGGCCGACGAAGCCGATGCCCACGCCGAGCAGCCGCTCGTCGGCCACGTCGTTGCGGGAGCGCAGCACGTCCACGAGGGCCGCGAGCTCGGTCACGAACACGTCCGGGCCGAAGTCGCGGGGCAGCGCGGCGACCGTGACGTCCACGACGGCGCCGGACAGGTCGGTGAGGACGACGCGCAGCTCGTCGCGCTCGACCGCCGCGCCGAGGGCGAGCCTGCTGGAGGCCACGAGGCGGACCAGCGTGCGCGGCTTGCCGACGCCGACGTTGCGGCGTCCGGAGTCGACGAGGAGACCGTCGGCGATCAGCCTGCTGACGATCTTGGACACCGCCTGGGGCGTGAGCCCGCTCATCTCGGCCAGCTCGACCCGCGTCATGGGTTCGCCACGGCGGGCCAGTCCGAGCACTACCGCGTCGTTGTACCCGCGCAGGAACCGCAAGTTGGCCACGGCGTCATGATCGCACGAGTTGTCCGTTGCGGCTGGCGATTACACCACAGCGTTGCTTTAATTCTCCCCATGGCAGCTGACCTCCGCACCGGCGTGATCGGGTACGGCATCGCGGGACGCGTCTTCCACGCGCCCCTGATCGCCTCCACGCCCGGCCTCGCGCTCACCGCGATCGTGACCACCGACCCCGACCGCCGAGCGCAGGCGACCGCCGCGTACCCGGAGGCCGAACTCCTCGACACCGCCGACGACCTGCTCGCCTCCGACGTCGACCTCGTCGTCATCGGCAGCCCGAACAAGACCCACGTCGACCTCGCGCTCGCCGCGATCGACCGGGGCATCGCGGTCGTCGTGGACAAGCCGTTCGCCCCGACCGCCGCCGAGGCGCGCCGCGTGGTCGACGCGGCGAAGGCGAAGGGCGTGCCACTGACGGTCTTCCAGAGCCGCCGCTGGGACAGCGACTTCCGGACCGTCCAGGAGGTCGTGGCGAGCGGCAGGCTCGGCACGCTCGCCCGGTTCGAGTCCCGCTACGAGCGGTGGGTCCCGGAGATCTGGGACAACTGGCGCGAGTTCGGCGACCCCGCGGAGGCGGGCGGGCTCCTCTACGACCTCGGCTCCCACCTCGTCGACCAGGCGTTGCAGCTCAACGGGCCGGTCCGCAGCGTCTACGCCGAGCTGAACCGCCGCCGCCCCGGCGCGCTCGTGGACGACGACGTGTTCGTCGCCCTCACCCACACCAACGGCGTCCGCTCGCACCTGTGGGCCAGCGCCGCCGCCACGAACAACGGCCCGCGCTTCCGGCTCCTCGGCTCGTCGGCGGCGTTCACCAGCCACGGCATGGACGGCCAGGAGGACGCGCTCGTCGCGGGCCTGCGCCCCGGTCAGCCGGGGTGGGGCGTCGAGCCGGAGTCGGCGTGGGGGTCGTTGGGCCTGCTCGACGACACCAAGCCCGTGCCGAGCGAGAACGGCGCGTACGAGCAGTTCTACGTCCAGCTCGTGGCGGCGCTGCGCGACGGCGGCCCGCTGCCCGTGGACCCCGAGTCGGCCATCGCCGCGCTGGAGATCATCGAGGACGCGTTCGAGTCCGCCAACACCGGACAGGTCGTGGCCGTATGAGCGCCGAGCTGCTCGCCGAACTCGCGGCCCAGGAAGAACGGCTGCGCTTCACCCGCTTCGACAACGACACCGCGCTCGCCCTCGGCGCGCAGCTCCTCGAAGCCGCGCGTGCCGGAGGACTGGCCGTCGCGATCTCCGTGCGGCGCGGCGCGCAGCGGATCTTCCACGCGGCCCTGCCGGGGACGTCGGCGGACAACGACGACTGGCTCGACCGCAAAACGCGGGTCGTCGACCGCTACGGGCGGAGCTCGTACTACGTGGGCACCCAGTTCCGGGTGCAAGGCAGTACCTTCGAGGAGTCGTCGAGGCTGGACCCGAGCCTCTACGCGGCGCACGGCGGGGTGTTCCCGGTGATCGTCACCGGTGTCGGCCCGGTCGGCACCGTCGGCGTCTCGGGACTCCCGCAGGCGGACGACCACGCGTTCGTCGTGGCACAGCTGGAGAAGTTCCTCGGTACGCAGGAGGCGCAGTGACGCAGGAGCGGTACGGGGTCGACGACATCGACCTCGAGCAGCCGAACCCGGCCAGGATGTACGACTACTACCTGGGCGGTGCGCACAACTTCCAGGCCGACCGCACCCTCGCCGAGCAGGCGATCCAGGTCATGCCGTGGATGCGCGAGGCCGTCCGGGCCAACCGGGCGTTCCTGGCGCGCGCCGTGCGGTTCTGCGTGTCGCAGGGCATCCGGCAGTTCCTCGACCTCGGCTCGGGCATCCCGACCGTGGGCAACGTCCACGAGGTCGCCCAGGGCCTGGCCCCGGAGAGCCGCGTCGCGTACGTGGACATCGAGCCGGTCGCGTACGCGCACAGCAAGCACCTGCTGCGCGACAACCCGAACGCCACCGTGACCAGGGCGGACCTCACCGTCTCCCAGGACGTGCTGACCGCCCCGACCGTGCTGGAGATGATCGACTTCTCCCAGCCGGTGGCCGTCCTCGCCGTCGCCGTCCTGCACTTCCTGCCCGACGAGCGCCACCCCGAAGCGGTGCTCGGCGCCTACCGCGACGTCGTCGTGCCGGGCAGCTACGTCGTGATGTCGCACGTGACGTCCGACCACAACCCCGAGCAGGCGGCGGGCGCGCTGGCCGTCTACAAGCGCTCCGCGAACCCGGTGTACACCCGCAGCCACGCGGAGATCACCAAGATGCTCGATGGCCTGGAGCTGGTCCCGCCGGGCTTGGTCGACGCGACCCAGTGGCACCACGACCACACCCCCGAACTCACCCAGAGGACGGAACACGTGGGGTTCTACGCCGCAGTCGCGCGGAGGAACTAGGGAGCAAGTAGCGTGGTTCCATGAGTGACACCGAAGTCCTTGAGCAGCGACTCCGACTGGGCAACGGGTTCGGCCCGAGCGACCAGGGCCGCGTGGTCCACGCCCTGGCCAACCTCGCCCCGCACCTGAACACCTGGCAGCCGGCACAGGTCGACCTGGCCCTGTCGGTGAAGGAACGCGGGCAAAAAGACCAGAAGGTCACCTTCGAAGCCTTCCTCTCCGGCTGGCCGCCTTTCGTCGCCACCTCCCACGAGGCGGAGCTCGACATCGCCTTGACCGAGGTCCGCAAGGAAATGATCCGCCAGATCGAAGACGCCAAGTCCCGCCGCGAGCCCCGCAAGCACGACAAGCCGCAGCGCCCGACCGCCTAGCACCACAACGTCGAGGGGCGTGGACCACCAGGTCCACGCCCCTCACGCTTTCAGCCTCAGAACCGCGCCCACCCACACCGGCTCGGACTCAACTCCACACCGGCCACACACGAACCTTGGACAGCTGCACCGGGCCGCACATCCAACGTTCGGTGATCCGCAGCGCCGCCCACCTGCCGCGCCGAAGCGCGCAACCCACTGCTTCGCTGACGTCCCCCGGCCAGGGGGACCCCTGATTTTTACGTTACCGCGAGGGTCCGACAATTCCGGCCGAGCGCTCGCCGCGATCCAGGTTTCCCCAGTTCAGAGCCAAGCGCATCAGCTTTCGACACCGGCCGCGCCCCACCGAGCACCCACTCGCGACCCGGCCCGCACCAACCACCACAGCCTAAGAATCCACAGCCCCGCCGCGGAACAAGCCCGCCCAAACCAAGCCTGCCGCAGCACGCAATCGCACTGCTTCGCGGACGTCCCCCGGCCAGGGGGACCCCTGATTTCCACGTTACCGCGAGGGTCCGACAATTCCGGGCGAGCGCTCGCCGCGATCCAGGTTTCCCCAGCTCACGCCCGTCGTGCCCGTTGAGCCGCCACGGCTCCCGCGCCGATCACCAGCAACAGCACCGCCAGGCTCCACCGCCGCTTGGTCTCCGTCCGCCGATCAGCCACGGCGACCACTTCCTCCACCGGCCGGTTCACCTCGTACGTCGGCTTCGGCGCCACCCGTGGTGCGGTCGGAGTCGTGGCCGTCGTGACGAGCGGCGGCGGCACCGGTGCCGCCGCGGGCGCGACCGAGGGCGGCGTGGTCGTCGGCGAAGGAGGCGGCGGCACGACAGCCTCGGAAGTCGTCACCGGCGTCTCGGCGGGCGGCAGAGGCGTGGGCGTGGTCGGGGGCGTGGTCGTCACCACCGGTGGCAGGGTCGTGGTCGTCGTCGTGGGTGGCACGTAGGTCGGTGGCAGGGCGGCGTAGCAGCCCGCCATGTCGATCGTGCGGGCCGCTGGTCGCGCGGACAGGCGGGTCACCGAGCCGGAGCCGTCCAGCGCCACCCGGTACAGGGTGCTCTGGCCGCCCTCGTCGTTGTTGGTCGCGTACAGCGCCCCGTCCGGCCCGAGCACCGCCGCCCCGTACCCCGGCCCGTCGGGCATCGGGATCGGGGTCGCCAGCGGGTTGACGTAGCCGGTGTTCGGGTCGACCGTGACGACCTCGGGGTGGCCGAGCAGCTTGGTCGCGACGCCGTAGAGGAGGCCGTCGGCGGGGTTGTAGTCGAAGTCGTCGACAGAGACGAACACGTCGAGGGGCCAGAGCATCTTGGCTTGCACCAATCCGAGGAAGTCGGCGCTCGCCGGGTTGATGTTCATGACGTACACCGCGCCCGCCGCGCGCACGTAGAAGTAGTCGCCGTGGATCGCGCCCGCCACGGCCTGCACGAGCCCGGAGTGCGGGACGTGGCCGACGACGCTGGAACCGCCCTGCCGGTCGACCACGACCACCTCGCCCGCAGGCGAGATGCCGTAGTAGACGCCTTGCGCGGCGGAGTAGCCGAACGCGTTGAGCCGCTGGTCGAGGACGGTCATGGTCGTCGCGACGCCGGACGGCAGCTCCACCGAGGACAGGGTCGACGGTCCGTCCGCCGACACCGCCTCGACCTGGAGCGCCACGCACGCCAACGCCGCGACGAGGATCACCGCAACCGGTCCAGTGCCGCCTGGAACGCGTCCGGCCCGATCTTCGCGCCGCCGCTGAACGGGTTCTGCAACTGGTAGGTGGCGTAGAGCAGGAGCGTCATGGTCGCGGCGAGGGTCGCCATGATCACGATGTGCGACCGCACTTTCGCCCCGCCGAACAGCAGCGCGAGCGCGAGGGAAAGGACGCTGCCCACGATCATGGTGAACCAGACGACAGAACTCACGCCGTTACCGGAAGCGTTGATCCGATCCTGCCGCGCCTCGTAAACTTCCCACAGTTTGGTCGCGGCCTCGGTCTTGCGATCGGTCTGCCACTCGTCGTCCACGGGCGATTGCGCGACAGCCACCCTGAGCTGGTCCAATTGCGTCCAGCCGATGGACGAGACGTCGCTGCCGTCCTGCATCTTCGGCCATTCTTCCCGGATGACCGTCGACATGTAGGCCCGTGAAAGATCGTGGACCTTCTCCTTCGTCGCGTCGGGCAGCGAATCGCTCGCCCACGCGGCGGCGACGAGCCCGTCCGCTTCGCGGTAGGACGTCTGGTCGGCGGACCCGGTGGCGTCGAACAGCGCGATCAGCACGAATGCGACAAGGACGGCGTTCAGCCCGGCCACGATGGAGAAGACGCCCCCGGCGGCGGCGTTGTTCTCCTCACGCCCTTCCTCACCGCCGAATCGGCGCATCAGATAGGCGGCGAGCGCGGCGATCAGGGCAGCAACGCCAACCCACAGAATGCCACCGACGTATATGTTCATGCTATTCCGATCACCCTCACAGCAAAAGGGCTCCGAAAGTACGGCTAAAATTTCCGGAACGCCCGCTCGACGTTCAACAAAGTAGCAGGCGTTCGTCACTCCACACGCCGATAAGGCGCTCGTTCAGCCAAGTGCTCCAATAGGATTGATCAGTCGGGTGACATTTGCCCACGCCACGCCGCGCCGCGCACTTGATCTCCCACTATCGGGGAGCGGAACACCACCGGAATCCGACCGGATCGGCCCAATCGACGGGCCCACGACCACGGTCGGTCATCCACCATTCGGCGCAACGGCCCCGACACGCCCATGAGGGGACCCCCGACCAGGGCCCCCTCGTGGCGGAACGGTGGGTCAGTCGCAGAACACCTCGGCGATCAGCTCGTCGAGGCCTTCCCCGGAGCCGCCGTCGGGCGCGGACGTGAACGAGCCCTCCAGCCGGACGCGGCCGTCCTTGCTGCTCAGCATCACGGTGCTGTAGGCGGGGATGCCGCCGCCGTGGCCGATCACGGTGGCCCCGCACGGCAGTTCCTGCTGCTCCAGGCCCAGCCCGTAGCCGGGCGAGACGTCGGTCAGCTTGGTCATCTCGGCGAACTGGGCGGGCTTGAGCAGCTCACCCCTCGCCACCGCGGTGACGAACCGGTCGAGGTCGGCCGTCGTCGAGATGATCTCGCCCGCGGCCCAGGCGACCGACGGGTTGATCCTGGTGACGTCGACGACCCGGTCACCCACCCGGTAGTAGCCGTGCGCGTGCGGACCCGGCACGTCGACCCGGTCGCCGGGCACGGAGGTGTCGCGCAACCGCAGCGGCTGGATCACGCGCTGCCGCACGGCGTCCGCGTACGGCCTGCCGGTGATCTTCTCCACCAGCATCCCCGCGACCACGTAGTTGGTGTTGGAGTAGCTCCACTTCGTGCCCGGCTCGAAGTCCAGCGGCTTCGCCGTCGCGATCGCCACCAGCTCACGCGGTTCGCGGTGCAGGTAGCGGATGGTCTCGAAACCGGCCGGGTCGAGCGGCAGCCCGCTCGTGTAGTTGTAGAGGCCGCTGGTGTGCTGGAGCAGCATCCGCACGGTGATCCGGTCCCCGTCCGGCAGCAGCCCCGGCAGGTACCGCGACACCGGCGCGTCCAGGTCGACCTTCCCCTCGCCCACCAGTTGCAGCACGACGGTGGACACGAACACCTTCGTCACGCTGCCGACGCGGAACCGGCCGTTGGTCGGCACCGGCCGGTCCCCTCCCCACTCGGCCACGCCCGCGCGCGCCGTGAAGCTCCGCCTGCCGTCGGTCACGCGCACCTGCGCGCCCACCACGCCGTTGCGCGCGACCGTGTCGATCGCCCGTTGCACGACCTCGCGGTCGATCCGCTCGGTCCCGGCCGTCGCGGTGCCGCCGACCGTGAGCGCCGTGAGCCCCACGACCACGCCCAGCACCCCGACGCGCCTGCCTGTCCCACCCATTCGAGTTCCTCCCCCGGATTCGTTGGCGAGACGAAGTCTTCCGGGGTCCGCGAGTCCGCCACGACCTCCTCCGGTGGGATCCGGCGTGCGACTTTCGGCGCTCGGAAATCCCTCGAAACCCCCACGAACCACCCTTAGTGGTCTCGATTGGTGAAAACGGTTGCAGCCAACAAAATCGATTCACTCGCTAGGCCATTCGAGTGACACAACTGGTCTAGACCTTGACCGTTCAGTGGTCTGGACCACATGTTGCACGCAACCTTGCTTTCCCTGCCGTGACAAGGAGCCCGATGACCAAGATCCGATGGCATCTCACAGCGTTGCTCGCGGCGGTCGCCGCGATGGTCCTCGGCTTGACGGTCGTACCCGCGGCCAGCGGTGCGGGCGGGGTGTCGGCGACCTTCACCAAGGGCTCCGACTGGGGCACCGGCTACGAGGGCAAGTACACCATCAAGAACGGCGGCACGTCGACGCTCGCGACGTGGACCGTCGAGTTCGACCTCCCGGCGAACCACAAGGTCAGCTCGCTGTGGGACGGCACGCAGACCGCCAGCGGCCAGCACGTGACCGTGAAGAACTCGTGGAACGGCAACGTCGCCCCCGGCGCGTCGGTGAGCTTCGGCTTCAACGTCACCTACACGGGCGCCTTCTCGGCCCCGAGCGGGTGCAAGCTGAACGGCGCCTCGTGTGACGCGGGTGGTCCGACGACGACCACCACGACGACCACGACCACCACGACGACGACCACGACGACGACGCCGGGCAACCCGACGACGACCACGACCACCACGACGCCGCAGCCCGGTGGCAAGAAGAACCTGGGCTACTTCGTGCAGTGGGGCGTCTACGCCCGCAACTACCACGTCAAGAACATCCAGACGAGCGGCTCGGCCCAGAAGCTGACGCACATCAACTACGCGTTCGGCAACGTCACCAACGGCCAGTGCACGGCCAACGACGACACCTACGCCGACTACGACAAGTTCTACGACGCGGCCAGCAGCGTCGACGGCGTCGCGGACTCGTGGGACACCGGTTCGCTGCGCGGCAACTTCAACCAGCTCCGCAAGCTGAAGAAGCTGAACCCCGGCCTCAAGGTCCTCTGGTCCTTCGGCGGCTGGACGTACTCCGGCGGCTTCGGCCAGGCCGCGCAGAACCCGGCCGCCTTCGCCGAGTCCTGCTACAAGCTGGTCGAGGACCCGCGCTGGGCCGACGTGTTCGACGGCATCGACATCGACTGGGAGTACCCGAACACGTGCGGCCTGAGCTGCGACGCGTCCGGCTTCGGGTCGTACAAGAACCTGATGGGCGCCCTGCGTTCCCGCTTCGGCTCGGGCAACCTGATCACCTCGGCGATCACGGCCGACGGCACCAACGGCGGCAAGATCGACGCCGCCGACTACGCCGGTGCGGCGCAGTACGTCGACTGGTACAACGTCATGACCTACGACTACTTCGGCGGTTTCGCCCCGCAGGGCCCTACGGCCCCGCACTCGCCGCTGACCTCGTACAACGGCATCCCCAACGCCGGGTTCTACTCCGACGCGGCCATCCAGAAGCTCAAGAGCAAGGGCATCCCGTCGTCCAAGCTGCTGCTCGGCATCGGCTTCTACGGCCGCGGCTGGACCGGCGTCACGCAGGACGCCCCCGGCGGCTCGGCCACCGGCCCGGCCCCCGCGTCCGTCGAGGCGGGCATCGAGGACTACAAGATCCTCAAGAACTCCTGCCCGGCGACCGGGACCATCGCGGGCACGGCGTACGCCAAGTGCGGCAACAACTGGTGGAGCTACGACACCCCCGCCACCATCGGCGGCAAGATGACCTACGCCAAGAACCAGAGCCTCGGCGGCGCGTTCTTCTGGGAACTCTCGGGAGACACGACCAACGGTGAGCTGATCTCGGCCATCAAGGGTGGTCTCGGCTGATCACGCGCTAGGAACCGGAGGGGCCCGCGACGACCGTCGCGGGCCCTTTCCGTTCGGCTGCACGGGCTACGGCGGCGTCGGCCAGTGCACGCTCACGCTGAGTCAGTTCCAGCTCCACCGGATCGAGTGACGACCAGAACCCCGGTTTTTGTCGGACCCCCTCGCTTCACTTGACCCATGCGAACCCTGCTCCGCCTCCTGACCCAACGCCTCCACTCACTCCTGGCCCGACTGCCCTTCAGGGCCCTTCACCGACCCCGCCCACTACCCACTCCCTCGGCCACCCCTGCCAGCCCTCACGAACCCGATTCCCTGGGCCCACCAGGCACCTCCGCCGACCCCAACACGCCCCACAGCCTCAACGAACCACGCCCGCGCACCGCCCCCGATCCCCTCACCCCCGGCTCGCCCGGTCGCATCAGCAGGCTCACAAGCCTCGGCACCCGCACACGAGCCATCCCTGACCCGTCCAGCGGCCAAGTCGGCCGGTCCGGCGGTCTCAGCCGCCTCACCAACGCCGACAAGCACCCCGGTGACACCGTCAACAGCCCCAACCCGGCCGTCTCATCCCTGCCCGACTACCTCTGTCCACCCAGCGGCAGCCAAGTCGGCTGGCCCAGCAGCCACGGCAAGTACTCGGCAGGCACCTTCAGCGACCCCAACTCGGCCATCCCCGACCTGCTCGGCAGCCTCAGTGCACCCAGCGACAGCGGCCAAGCCGACCGGTCCGGCGATCTCGGTGCCCCTGGCGGCTCAGGCACCACCTGTCTGTTCAAAGCCCGCGGCCTACCCGGCCTTCCGGGTCGCCCCGCGGACCACCGCACACCAGCCTTGCTCGACGACCTTCGCGCTCTTGCCCTGCCCGGCGAACCGGACCCGCCTGCCGTCGCCACCGCTGTCGGTCGTGGCTCTCCCGCGGCCAGAAGCCCCCCGCTCCACATCCCCGGTTGAGCACGCCGGACAGCAATCGGTCGGGAGACCGAGTGGCCTCCCGACCGATCACCGCACAGGGCGGTCAACTCTCCGGGTGTTCCGGCGTTCCGATCACCGCACTGGGCGGTCGACTCACGGGCGTTCGGGAGTTCCGATCACCTCACCGGCCCGACCAGCGGGCCAGGCGACCGGAACTGCCCGCGTCCGCTCCTAGACCGTCAGGCTCCAGCTGTCGATGTTGCCGACGTCCTGCGCGGCCACGTCCTGCACCTTGAGCTTCCAGTCACCGTTCCTCAGTTCGGTGGACAGGTTGGTCGTGTAGGTCGTGTCGATGTTGTCGGCCGAGTCGCTCCCAGAGGACTTCAACCGGTAGGAGGTGCCGTCCGGCGCGACGAGGTCGACGACCAGGTCGCCGCGGTAGGTGTGCTTGATGTGGACCTCGACCTGTGAGGTGGCCGAGGCGTTGCCCGTGCAGCCCGCGATGGTGATGGTGCTGGTGACGGCGGCGCCGCGGTCCGGGATGGCCACGTCGGTGTCGTTGGTCTGCTTGTCGCAGCCGGTGGGCGGCGGGGTGGTGGTGCCGTAGGGGTTGGCCGCCTTGTTGGCCGCGTACGTCAGCATCGGCTTGACCTTCGGCCAGAACGTCCCGGCCTGGCACGAGTAGGTCGGGAAGAAGCCGCTGCACGAGCCGCTGCTGGGGCCGATCTCCCACACGAAGCTGGCCACGCCGAGGTCGTCGTAGACCCAGTCGTCCGTGGCACCGGCGGCGTTGTAGAGCACCTCACCGGGTTGGCCGGAGGTCCAGCCCGCGCCCGCGATGGCCTGGAGGTCGGTGCCCATCTTCCGCAGCGGGGCGTCATTGCCCGCCTTCTGGTTCGAGTCGTAACCCCAAGGGAAGAGGATCAGGTTGGAATAGCTGTGCATGCTGACGACGACACCCGTGGTGTCGGCGGGAGCGGCGTCACCGGGCGCGGTGCCGCGCTTGTCCTTGTAGAGGCTGCGCCACAACGCCTGCAACGCCTTGGTCTCTACCTCGGAGTTGGCGCTCGGCCCCTTGTAGGTCTGGTCGCAGGGCGCGCTGGACGTCCCCTGGCCGCCCCAGTGCGAGCTGGTGTTGCGGTTCAGGTCGATGCCGAGCTGGCTGCTGGCCGAGCCGGAGCAGTTGGAGCCGTTGGTGCCGTTGGCGTTCTTGCGCTGGTAGATCGGCGAGTTGCCGCCCTGCTGCACGATGTTGACGCCGTCGGGGTTGGCCTGCGGGACGACCCACACCTCGGTGCTGTCGAGCAGCGCGGTGACGCCGGCGTCGGTGCCGTAGCTCGACGTCAGGTGGTCGATCCAGCGCCAGGCGACGTCACCGGTGGTGAGTTCGCGGGCGTGGAGCTGGCCCATGACGAAGAAGCGGGGCTTCGGGGCGTTCGGGTCGAGCGCGCAGTCGCCCGCGTTCTTCTTGGTGATGCAGATGGCGCGCAGGTCGTAGCCGCCCGCGCCCTGGGTCTTCTTCCACGAGTCGCCGTAGTCGACGAGGGTCGACAGGGCCGGGTACTGGGCCGCGACGGCGTCCAGGTGGGAGTAGTGGGCGTTGACGGTGTGGTAGCCGCCGTAGAAGGTCTCGTTGATGTCGGCGGCGCTGACGTCCTGGGACTTCTTGGCGGGCGGCGTCCACTGCGGCGGCGCCATCACCTGGTCGACCACGGCGGTGAACCCGGCCTGCTGGAGACGGGCGCCCTCGTCCTTGCCGCCGAGCACGAACAGGCTGTCGCCCTCGCGCTGCTCCAACACGTCGAAGCCGCGGCTGAGGAGGTTCTGCGACTGCTCGCCGAGCGGCGCGTGCACCTTGTAGACGTACGTCGGACCGGGTTGGGCGGCCGTCGTGACCGGCAGTGGACCGGCGGTGCCAGGTACACCGCTCGTGATCACCGCACCCGCGGCCGCGATGGCGACCGCGATGGACACCATCGAACGTTTTCTCGACAACACGGTTGATCCTCTCGCAGGGTTGAGCTGGAGAATGAGGCACGAACCGCGTCCCGCACACCCTCCAACCGGCCATACATGGGCGTTATGGACCAAGAGAGGGAGCACACGTCCGGTGGCGCGACACCCCGCGGTGGGGGTAGTCCTGACCCATGACCGATGAAGAAATCATTTCGCGCATCACCGGCCTCGTCGCCGAGGAGCACAAGCTGGAGAACTCGAAGGTCGGCGAAGGCCTCTCCGCCGACGAGGCGCAGCGCCTCAAGCAGATCGAGGTAGGCCTCGACCAGTGCTGGGACCTGCTGCGCCAACGCCGCGCACGACGGTCCGCGGGCATGGACCCGGACGCCGCCGAAGCCCGCCCCGAGGGCATCGTGGAGGGCTACCGCCAGTAGCCCGCTTTCCCCGGACGACCGCGCCGCACGCCGCATCCCACGGCGTGCCGCTCGGCCTGCCGTGATCTCGCTTCAGCGCCTACCGGTTTCGCGAGCGTGGACGCGGCTCGACCTCGCCATGGGTGTGACGCCGACAGGCGCGAGTTCAGGGCGAGAGCTGTGGTCGGTCAGAAGCCGTCCAACGTGGGCCTTCGACATCGTCCTATCCGCTCACGACCTCTGTGGTCGGTGCGCGGCTAGTGCTGCTAGTTCAGCGACGCGCGCATCCGGTACAGCTTCTCGGCGATCCCCTGGGGCGTGCCGGGGTTCGCGATGATCCACCGGTGCCCGGAGCTGTCCGACTGCGTGCTGATCAGCCACCGGCCGCCGCCCGCGACGTCGAGCACCGTCAGGAACTCCTCGGCCCGCTGGTGTCTGCCCCGCTCGTCCCGCCGGGCCGTGTACAGCTTGGACAGCCCGATCCGCGGCTCAGCCAACAGCCTGCGCAACGCCCGCGCGTCCGGGTCTTCCCGCCGCGCCGCCCACCCCTGGGTCCCAGCGCCTTTGAAGTCCGCTTCCCGCACGTTGATCGACTGCCCACGTCCCGCAGGAACGTCCGGCAACTGCCGCGCCAACACCTCCGCGGGCCCGGTCGGACTCACCGGGAAGAACCGCAGCACGTCGGGTTCCTTCACCACCAGCACGGCGTCCCGAGCACCAGCGGCCACGACCACGGCCCGCGGCTCGGCGGGCCCGTCCGCCACCCACCCGTAGAACTCGTTGCCCGCCTTGGCGATCAGCCGCAACGCGTCCCGCACATCCGGATGCGCCTGCCCACGTTGCGCCAGCCCCATCCGCTCCAACTGCCCGAACACCTCACGCACGATCACGTCCCGCTCGTCGTGCGTGGCACCGGGCGACGGCACCGTCAACGCGGTGTGCGGCTCACCCAGCTCATCACTGCGCCACAGCACGTCGAAAGCCACGTGGGTCAGCGTTATCGGCGCACGCAACATCGCTCAGCCACCGAGCACCGGAGGCGCGGTCATCGGCATGTCACCGACGATCTCGTTGCCGTTCTCCTCGTTCACCAGGTAAGCGGCCGACTTGTGCTCGCCATCCTCTTCCCCAGGCCCACCACGCCCACCACCCATTCCCCCCATACCGGCCCCACCAGCAGCCCCACCCCGCCCAGCAACCGCCCCAGCCCCACCAACCCCAGACCCGACAGCCCCGGACCCGACAGGCCCAAACCCCCCACGCCCACCAACACCTTCACCAACCACTCCACCGAGCCCACCCCGCTGCCCGGCCCCAAACCCACTCTCAACTCCACCCCGCCCAGCAGACCCAAACCCTCCACCAACACCAGCCCCACCACGCCCACTACCAGCGGACCCAGAACCAGCAGGCCCACCACCAAACCCACGAACCCCACCAGCGCCCCCACCGCCAGGCCGCCCAGTTCCACCACCACCGCCACGAACCCCACCGGGCCCACCAATCGGCGGAAACCCAACCCCACCCCCACCAGGGTTGTTCACCCCACCACCAACACCCTGCCCAGGGTTCTGCACGGACGGCGGCGGCACCGTGGGCACACCAACATCACCACTGGTGGTCGTGGTCCCGTCAGTCCCAGTGGCCCCAGGCACCGACGTGAACCCCGACACCGACCCCTGGTTCCCCTGGCTGTTCCCACCGTTCCAAGAGGAACTGCTGCTCTGGTTGTTGGTGTACTTCCCGTTGGAGTTGGTCGTCAGGGTGGAGTTCGACTCGCCGGTCGTGTCCTTGACTTCGACGTCGAGGGTGTCGGTGTTGACACCGGCCATGTCGGGAGGCAGTTCACCGCGGTTGGTGTTGCTGGCGCCCTGGTACTCGGTGTAGACGCGGCGGTTCTCGGCCTCGTCGTTGTTGTACCCGGCGATCGCCCGGTCCGTGTCCGTCTCCCACGGAGCGAGGTCGTTCCAGAAGCCGCTCTCGGGCTTCTTGTCGGGCATCTGCTTGAGCTGGTTCTTGTTGGCGTTGAACTGGTAGGTCTGGTTGCCGATCGCCCGGTCCGCCTGGTGCAGCGCGGTCTGCATCTCGATGACGGCCTTGTTGATGGGCGAGGCGGCCTGCTGGGCGGAGGCAGCCGCGGAACCCGTCCAGCCTTCGCCGAGCGTCGAACTGACCGACTTCAGCCGGGCCTCGATGGTCGCGTAGTCGCCCGCCACCAGCGTCGCCGCGTGACTACCGGCCTCCAGGGACCCCGTGCCCGGTCCGCTGTTCATCAGGTCGTAGATCTGCTTGCCCGACAGCCCTTCGGCGCGGGTGTTGTCCATAGTGGTGCAGTCCGGTGCGGGCGGCGCCATCACGAACCTCCCTTGATGGTGGTCAGGGCGAGGTCAACGGCTTCCTTGGCCACCACGCAGGGCTCCGCGAAACGCGGGGCGGGCGTGCCGCCGCTCCTCATCTGCACCGTGGTGGTGAGGATCTGCTTGTCCGTCAGTCCGACGTCCAACGTGCACACACCGCTCTTGCGGGCGTCGAGCGCGGAGTTGAGCAGCGCGGGGTACCCCTGGACCGGTGGCTGCGGCTCGAACAGCTCGAAGGTGTCCTTGGTCTCGTACAGGTAGTCGAGGCCACCGTCGCCCGAGACGAACGTGAAGCCGACGCTCTGCCCGCTGGCGCCGGAGAAGTCGTTCCACTCGCACGCGGGCCCCGCCCCGGCGGTGATGTCCTTGCCCGCGGCTCCCGTCATGCCGAGTTGCTGGAGCTGGGCCGCGCTGAGCAGGCCGCAGGGCTTGGCCGACGACTTGGCGAAGTCCAAGGGGGTCTTCACCTTGGGCGCGCCGTGCTCGGTGGTGCCGCCGTTCGACCCGGTCTCGCCGGTGCTCGTCCCGGTCGAGGTGGGGGTGCTCGTCGAGGCGGTGCCACCGGTCGAACTGCTGCACCCCACGAGAGCGAGAGGGGTGACGACGAGCAGGGCGAGCAGGGCGGGAAGTCGCACCGGTCAGTCCTTCGGTTTGAGGTCGGAGGCGTTGCCCTGGTCGGTCTGCCGGTACTGGTCGAGCGTGGCCTGGAGCAGGCTGATCCGGCCTTCGATGGCCGTGCGCAGGTCCAGGTTGGCCTGGAGGTGGTCGCGTCCCACCTTGTTCGCGGCCAGCGCGTAGACCTCGCTCGGCCGGTCCTTGCCGGGCCCCTTGATCTTCACCAGCGGGTCGCTCTTGGTGTACGCCGTGACCAGCTCGTCGCGGATCGCGGTGTACTCCTTGATGGCGGCCTCGATGACCGCGGGCTCCACCTTCACGGCGTTCATGTGTGGCGTCCCTCCCGGACACGTCGCACGGTTGCGAACCGAGAGTGACGATACCTGGACGGACTGTCGGCTGTTGGTGGAATGGGGAAGGTGGGAAGGCCGTGGTCAGCAACTGAGGATCATTCACAAACTGCGGGAAGCGGTCGAAAGGGATGGCTACTCGCAGTAGGCGAATCGGGCGCTGGTCAGGCTTGTTCGCGGATGCTGGTCAAGGCGAGGTCTGCGGCTTCCCTGGCGACGATGCAGGGTTCGACCACGCGGGGGGCGGGTTTGGCGCCTGTGCGCATCTTGACCGTGGTGGTGAGGATCTGGGTGTCCGAGATGCCGACCACGAAGGCGCACGTGCCCTTCTTGCGGTCGTCCGTCGGGGCGTTGAGCAAGGCCGGGTAGTCCTGGAGCGGCGCTTGCAGTTCGAAGAGCTGGAAGGTGCTCTTCAGCTCGTACACGCGGTCCAGGCCGCCGTTGCCGTTGCCCGTGGTGAAGGTGAAGGTGACGTGCTGGCCGCTCGTGCCGTCCAGGTCGTCCCACGAGCAGATCGGACCGGTCGGGGTCGCTTCCTGGGCGCCGCTGGTGCCCGCCATGCCCAACGTTTTCAGCTGCGCGTCGGACAGCAGGGTGCAGGGTTTCTGGGACGCCTTCGTGGAGTCCAGCGGGGCGTGGACCCTGGGGGCGCCGTGTTGCGTGGTGTCGCCGCCGGTGCCGTTGCCCGCGGAGGCGGCCGGTGTGGTGGTGCCGCAGCCCGTCGCGACCAGGGTGGTGACGGCGAGCGCCGCGAACAGGAGTGGGGTGCGCACAGGGAGATTTCCTCACGGCTTGGGATTCGTGCCGTGGAGCAGTGTGCCTTCAATCGCACCGGGCGATCTACAAAAACTTTTCCACAGCGAGTCGGTGGGCCAATGCGGTGTGTCGTCTACCCGCGCCGACCGTGCGCACCGCCTGCCCGATCGCCTTGCGCGACCCGACCAGCACGACGAGCTTCTTGGCCCTGGTCACGGCCGTGTACAGCAGGTTCCGCTGGAGCATCATCCACGCGCTGGTGGTCAGCGGGATGACGACGCACGGGTATTCGCTGCCCTGTGAACGGTGGATCGTCATCGCGTACGCGTGGGTCAACTCGTCGAGTTCGCCGAACTCGTAGTCGACGTCCTCGTCCTCGTCGGTGCGGATCGTGAGCTTCTGCTCGACCACGTCCAACGCCGTCACGACTCCCATGGTGCCGTTGAAAACACCATTTACACCTTTGTCGTAGTTGTTGCGGATCTGCGTGACCTTGTCGCCGAGCCGGAACACCCGGCCGCCGAACCGGCGTTCCGGCAGGCCTTCACGGGCTGGCGTCAACGCCTCTTGCAGGACCGCGTTCAACGCGCCCGCGCCCGCCGGGCCGCGGTGCATCGGGGCCAGCACCTGGATGTCGCGGCGGGCGTTGAGGCCGAACTTGGCCGGGATGCGGCGGGACACCACGTCCACGGTCATCGCGGCGGCCTCCTCGGACTCCTCCACGGGGAACAGGAAGAAGTCCGGCAGTCCTTGGACTACGGGGTACTCGCCGGAGTTGATGCGGTGGGCGTTGGTGACCACGCCGGACTGCCGGGCCTGCCGGAAGATGTGCGTGAGCCGCACGTTCGGCACCGGGCTGCCCGGCGACAGCACGTCCCGCAGCACCTCGCCCGCGCCGACGGACGGCAGCTGGTCGACGTCGCCGACGAGCAGCAGGTGCGCGCCGGGGGCGACGGCCTTGATGAGCTTGTTGGCCAGCAACAGGTCCAGCATGGACGCCTCGTCGACGACCACCAGGTCCGCGTCCAACGGCCGGTCGCGGTCGAACGCCGCGTCGCCGCCCGGCTTGAGCTCCAGCAGCCGGTGGACGGTGCGGGCCTCGTGGCCGGTCAGCTCGGTGAGGCGCTTGGCGGCCCGGCCGGTCGGCGCGGCCAGCACCACCGAGGCCCCCTTCGCCACGGCCAGCCGGACGATCGACCGCACGGTGAAGCTCTTGCCGCAGCCCGGCCCGCCGGTGAGGACGGCGACCTTGCTGGTCAGCGCCAGTTTCACCGCCTCCTGCTGCTTCTCCTCCAGCGACGCGCCGAGCCACGCGAACGCGCGCGTCCAGTCCACGGACTCGAACGCGGGCATCCGCTCATCCGCTGTGGACAGCAACCTGCGGAGTTGCCCCGCCACCGAGATCTCCGCGCGGTGGAACGGGACCAGGTAGATCGCGGCCACGTCCTCGCCGTCCAGCGGCAGCACCTCGCGGACCACGCCCTCCTCGTCCACCAGCTCGGCCAGGCAGTCGATCACCAACCCGGCGTCGACCTGGAGGATCTTGATGGCCTCGCCGATCAGCGACTGGTCGGGCAGGAAGCAGTTCCCGTTGCCGGTGGCCTCCGAGAGCGTGAACTGGAGCCCCGCCTTGATCCGCTGCGGGCTGTCGTGCGGGATGCCGACGGCCTTCGCGATCACGTCGGCGGTCCGGAAGCCGATGCCCCACACGTCCGAGGCGAGCCGGTACGGCTCCTGGCGAACCACGTCGATCGACCTGTCCAGGTACTGCTTGTAGATCCGCACGGCGAGGGACGTCGACACCCCGACGCCCTGGAGGAAGATCATCACCTCCTTGATCGCCTTCTGCTCCTCCCACGCGGCGGCGATCGCCTTGGTGCGCTTGGGTCCGAGCTTCGGCACCTCGATGAGGCGTTCGGGGGTCTGCTCGATCACGTCGAGCGCGTCCACGCCGAAGTGCGTGACGATCTTGTCCGCCAGCACCGGCCCGATGCCCTTGATCAGCCCGGAGCCGAGGTAGCGGCGGATGCCCTGGATCGTCGCGGGCAGGACGGTCGTGTAGTCGTCCACGAAGAACTGCTTGCCGTACTGGGGGTGCGAGCCCCACCGGCCGCGCATCCGGATCGACTCGCCCGGCTGCGCCCCGAGCAGCGCGCCGACGACGGTCAGCAGGTCGCCGCCGCCGCGGCCGGTGTCGACCTTCGCGACCGTGTACCCGGTCTCCTCGTTGGCGAAGGTGATCCGCTCCAGCACGGCCTCCAGGACCGCTCCCTCGCCCGCCATGCGGCCAGCCTAGGCGCACACCTCCACACGACCTCCACAACTCGCCCCTGACCTCTCCACCTCGCGGGAATACAGTCGCCGCATGACTGGGGGACAACGGCGGGTGCTGGTGGTCGAGGACGACCTGGCCATCGCGGAGTCGGTGGCGGCGCGGCTGCGGGCCGAGGGGTTCGTGGTCGAGCTGGCCCACGACGGCCCGTCCGCGGTCGCGGCGGCCAAGGCCGTGACGCCGGACCTCGTGGTGCTGGACGTGATGCTGCCCGGTTTCGACGGGCTCGAGGTGTGCCGCCGGATCCAGGCGCAGCAGCCCGTCCCGGTGCTCATGCTGACCGCGCGCGGCGACGAGACGGACCTGCTGGTCGGGCTCGCCGTCGGCGCGGACGACTACCTCACCAAGCCGTTCTCCATCCGCGAGCTGGCCGCCCGCGTGCACGCGCTGCTGCGCCGGGTGGAACGGGCGTCGCTGCCCAGGGTCGAGTCCCGGATCGAGCTGGCGGACCTGGAGAGCGACCTGGCGGAACGGCGGGTGCTCCGCGCGGGCGTGGAGGCGCACCTGACGCCGACCGAGTACGAGCTGCTGGTGCACCTCGCCGAACGGCCGCGCGCGGTGCAGCCGCGGGAACGGCTGCTCAGCGAGGTGTGGGGCTGGCACGACGGCACGGGCGCGCGCACGGTCGACAGCCACGTCAAGGCGTTGCGCCGCAAGCTGGGCGCGGACCTGATCCGCACCGTCCACGGCGTCGGGTACGCGCTGGAGGTCCCTCGGTGACGGTGTTCAAGACGATCATCGCGATGCTGGTCGAGGAACTCCCCCGGCCGCTGGACCCGGTGCGGTCGTTCAAGCTCAAGATGGGCATCCTGCTGATCGCGCCCACGACGGCGGGGTGGGCGTTCTTCTGGTCGCAGATCGGCTGGCTGCCGGTCCGCAGCACGATCGGCGTGCTGCTCATCGTGCTGTTCGTGTCGCAGGTGCTGGCGCACGGCATGACCCGGCCGCTGCGCGAGATGACGGCGTCGGCGCGGGCGATGCGGTCGGGCGACTACTCGCAACGGGTCCGCGCGACCGCCAAGGACGAGATCGGCGAGCTGGCGAGCGCGTTCAACCGGATGGCGGCCGACCTCGCGGCGGCCGACCAGCAGCGCCGCGAGCTGATCGCCAACGTGTCGCACGAGCTGCGGACCCCCATCACCGCGTTGCAGGCCGTGCTGGAGAACGTGGTCGACGGCGTGGCCGCCGCCGACGGTCCCACCATGAAGACCGCGCTGGCCCAGACCGAACGCCTCGGCAGGCTGGTCTCCGAACTCCTCGACCTGTCCAAAGTGGACGCCGGGGTGCTCGCGCTCAACCGCGAGGAGTTCGAGGTGGAGCCGCTGCTCGCCGACGTGGTCGCGGAGGCGCAGGTCGCCGCGACGGCGGGCAAGCGCAGCGTGCGCTTCGCCGTCCACGTGAGCCCGCCCGGCGCCACCGCGGTCGCCGATCCCGAGCGCCTGCACCAGGTCGTGGTCAACCTGCTGGACAACGCCGCCCGGCACGGCCCCGCCAACGGCCGGGTGGACGTCCTCGCCCGGTCCTCCGCCGACGGGCTCGTGGTCGAGGTCGTGGACGAGGGTCCCGGCATCGCCCGCGAGGACCGCGAACGGATCTTCGAGCGCTTCACCCGAGGGGAACGGGCCGGTGGCGGCGGCACCGGGCTGGGGCTGAACATCGCCCGCTGGGTGGTCGACCTCCACGGCGGCTCCATCGCCGTGGTCGACGGCCCCGGCTGCCGCATCCGGGTAACGCTGCCCGCGGGCTGAACCTCCCCGTCCCCCGAACGTCCTGTTGCTGAGCCCTGCTCCTCGAAACCGGAGTTGTCCCCATGAACGACAAGCGTGTCGTCGGCATGTCCAAAAAACTGGGTCTGCGCCGCGTCGAGCACCCCGCGAAGCCCGTCCGGGCTTCCGCCGCGGCGGTGGAGGACCCCGAGACGACCGGGAATCCCGCGGCCGACGATCCCGAACCCGAGACTCCGGAACCAGGAAATCCCGAAAGCGGGAATCCCGGAAGTGGGAATCCCACATCCGGCAATCCCACATCCGACGATCCCGAGGCAGGAAATCCCAGTACCGGCGATCCCGCAGCAGGGAATCCCACCGCCGGCAGTCCCGCATCCGGGAATCCCGCGGCTGGAAATCCCGCGGCGGGCCGACCCGTCGAGGAGCGGCCGAGCCCGTCGCACCCGCCCCTGCCGCACGCCCCGGCGTTGTCGGGCCATGCGGCGGCGTGGTCGGGGCCGGTCGTCCACCAGACCAAGCCCCTGTGGCCCGCGCCGACGGCCCCCGCGTCGCGGAACGTCCTGTACGCGGGCGCGGCCGCCGGGCTCACGGCGGCGGCCGTGCTGCCGCTGGACCTGCCCGGTGTCGGCTGGGTGCTGACCGGGATCGTCGGCGTGGTCGGCGTCTTCCTCGCCACCGGCCGCCGTTCGCCCCAGAGCATCGCGTGGGCGGTCGCCGCCCTGCTGCTCCTGGGCGTCTCCACCTTCCTCACGGCCGACTGGCTGTTCAGCCTCTCCCTCCTGGCGGCGAGCGCGGCGGGGTCGCTCGCGGTCACGGACGGCCGGTCGCTGCGAGGAGTTGTGGCGGGGATGGTCGCGGTGCCGATCGCGGCCTTCCCCGCCGTCAAGTGGGCGGTCCGGGGCATGAGGGCGTCCAGGGGGCCGGTCCGCCCGGACCGGCGGCTCGGCCGGACGATCCTGATCAGCGCGGGCCTGCTGCTGGTGTTCGTGCCGCTGCTGGCGGGCGCGGACGCGGCGTTCGCCGAACTGCTGGGCAACCTGGTCCCCACGGTGGACATCGGGTCGCCGTTCGAATGGGTGTTCCTGTTCGTCACGATCGGGCTCGGCACGCTCGGCGCGTGCTACGTGCAGGCCACGACGCTGCCGCTGGACGCCGAGCCCCGTGACCGGCGCACGGTGGCGCGGCGGGAGTGGGCGGTGCCGATCGGCGTGCTGGTCGCGGTGTTCGCCGTGTTCGTCGGCGTGCAGCTCGCCAGCCTGTTCGGTGGCGACGACTACGTGCAGCGCACCGCCCAGCTGACCTACGCCGAGTACGCCCGCGGCGGGTTCTGGCAGCTCTTGGCGGTCACCGTGCTCACGCTCGTGGTGATCGGCGTCGCGACCCGGTTCGCGGCGACGGACACGGCGGCCGACCGGCTGTGGCTGCGGGTCCTGCTCGGCGGGCTGGCCGGGTTGACGCTGGTGATCGTCGCGTCGGCGCTGAGCCGCATGTGGGCCTACCAGCAGGCGTACGGGTTCACCGCGCTGCGGCTGCTGGTGTTCGCCTGCGAGGTGTGGCTGGCCGTGGTGTACCTGCTGGTCCTGGCCGCGGGCGTGCGGCTGCGGGCGGGGTGGCTGCCGCGGTCGGTGGTCGCCACCGCGGTCGCGTCGCTGCTGGTGCTGGCCGCGCTGAACCCCGACCGGTTCATCGCCGAGCACAACGTCGAGCGCTGGCAGGCGACCGGCAAGATCGACCTGCCGTACCTGGGCACGCTGTCCGTCGACGCCGTGCCCGCGTTCGACCCGCTGCCCGCCGACGTGCGCGAGTGCCTGCTCGTGCGGATGAAGTTCCAGGTGACCGACACCGACGACTGGTACGCCTGGAACCTGAGCCGCGAACTGGCCCGTCCGGTGCTCGACCGGGTGTCGTGGGAACGCGGGTGCGACCTCGACTACCCCACGACCAGGTGACGGCGAAGGCGTTCCGGATGGCGGGATGTGCTCACTCGTTCGGGCCATCGGGGGCGTCGACGACCTGTGAGAACAGCCACTGGCGGTATAGGTAGTGGGACGCCGTCCGTTACCCAGAGGTAAAGTCGCAGGTCGAAGGGCTGGCACTGCGGCCGCCCGTGAGCTGCCTGGCCGGGGATCCACCGGGTGCGGAGCAGCTCCCCACCCATCCCGGAGGATGATTTGCGCACGTGCTCTGCTGGCCTGATCCTGTGACCGTCGTGCAGGAAGACCCCATCACCACCGTTGTGCCCGCGCTGTTCGACGCGGCTTCGGCCGCTCCCGAACGGACGCTGGTCGACGTCCTCGCGGCGACCGCGCACGAGTTCCCGCAAGCGTTTGCCCTGGACGACGGCACCACCGCGCTGACCTACCGCGGCCTGCTGGCGGCGGTCGACGAGCTGCGCCAGAAGCTCGCGGCCGACGGCATCGGCATCGGCGACCGGGTCGGCGTGCGGGTGCCGTCGGGCACGGTCGACCTGTACATCTCGATCCTCGCCGTGCTGGCCGCGGGCGCCGCGTACGTGCCCGTGGACGCGGAGGACCCGGACGAGCGCGCGGACGTCGTGTTCACCGAGGCGGACGTGTGCGCGGTGCTCGGCGCGGACCGCCAGCTCACGCTGCGCGGCACCCCGTTGAACCTGGTCGGGGCACCGGACCCGACCGACGACGCGTGGATCATCTTCACGTCCGGGTCGACCGGCAAGCCCAAGGGCGTCGCCGTGACGCACCGCGCGGCGGCGGCGTTCGTGGACGCCGAGGCGCGGCTGTTCCTGGCCGAGGACCCGCTGGGCCCGGACGACCGGGTGCTCGCGGGCCTGTCGGTCGCGTTCGACGCGTCCTGCGAGGAGATGTGGCTCGCGTGGCGGCACGGGGCGTGCCTGGTGCCCGCGCCGCGCTCGCTCGTGCGCACGGGCATGGACCTGGGGCCGTGGCTGGTCGAGCAGGAGATCACCGTCGTGTCGACGGTGCCGACGCTGGCCGCGCTGTGGCCGACCGAGGCGCTGGACGACGTGCGGCTGTTGATCTTCGGCGGCGAGGCGTGCCCGCCCGAGCTGGCCGAGCGGCTGGCCGTCGAGGGGCGCGAGGTGTGGAACACCTACGGGCCCACCGAGGCGACCGTGGTGGCCTGCGCGGCCCGGCTGACCGGCGAGGGGCCCGTGCGCATCGGGCTGCCGCTGGACGGCTGGGAGCTGGCCGTCGTGGACGAGCGGGGCGAGGTCGTGCCGATGGGCGAGACCGGCCAGCTGGTCATCGGCGGCGTCGGCCTGGCCCGCTACCTGGACCCGGAGAAGGACGCCGAGAAGTACGCGCCGCTGCCCGCGCTGGGCTGGGAGCGCGCCTACCGCAGCGGCGACCTCGTGCGCGCCGAGGCCGAGGGCCTGCTGTTCCTGGGCCGCGCGGACGAGCAGATCAAGCTGGGCGGTCGCCGGATCGAGCTGGGCGAGGTGGACGCGGCGCTCCAGGCGCTGCCGAACGTCGCCGGTGCCGCCGCGGCCGTGCGCACGAACAAGGCGGGCACGCAGTTGCTCGTGGGGTACGTCGTTTCCGAGGACTTCGACCAAGCGGATGCCGTGGAACGCCTTCGGGCGGCGCTGCCCGCCGCGCTGGTGCCGCTGCTGGCCGTCGTGGACACGCTGCCGACCAAGACGTCCGGCAAGGTCGACCGCAACGCCCTGCCGTGGCCGCTGCCGTCACTGGACGCCGCGGGCCCGGTCGTGGAGATGCACGGCACGCAGGCGTGGCTGGCGGACCTGTGGGGGCAGCTGCTCGGCTCCCCCGCGACGAGCCCGGCCGACGACTTCTTCGCCTCCGGCGGCGGCAGCCTGGCCGCCGCGCAGCTCGTCTCGCTGATCCGCCTCCGCTTCCCCAGCGGCTCGGTCAGCGACATCTACTCCTACTCGACGCTGGGCGCGATGGCCGCGCGGCTGGACGAGTTCGCCGCCGAGACGGCGTCCGTGCGCGAGGTCGCCCCGACGCCCCGCTCGACGCAGCTGCTCCAGACGTTGCTGATGGTCCCGCTGTTCACGCTGGTCGGTCTGCGGTGGACGGTCGCGCTGGCCGCGATCAACAACGTGCTGGCGCTGACCGGCACGTACACCTGGGCCCCGACGATCTCGTGGGCGTGGGTCGCGGTCGGCTGGGCGCTGGTGATCAGCCCGCCGGGACGGCTGGCCATCGCCGCCGGTGGCGCGCGACTGCTGCTGCGCAACGTCCGCCCCGGCACGTACCCGCGAGGCGGCACCGTCCACACGCGGCTGTGGGCCGCCGAGCGGCTCGCGGAGCTGAGCGGCGCGACGAACCTCGCGGGCTCGTGGGTCACGCACTACGCGCGGGCCCTCGGCGCGAAGGTCGCGCCCGGCGTGGACCTGCACTCGCTGCCGCCGGTCACGGGCATGCTGAAGCTCGGCAAGAACAGCGCCATCGAGCCCGAGGTCGACCTGTCCGGCCACTGGCTGGACGGCGACCGCCTGCACATCGGCAAGATCCGGGTCGGCGCGGGCGCCACGGTCGGCGCGCGCAGCACCCTGTTCCCCGGCGCGCGGATCGGCAAGCGCGCCGAGATCGCCCCCGGCTCCGGCGTGGTCGGCTCCGTGCCGACCGGTCAGCGCTGGTCCGGCGTGCCCGCGATGAAGGACGGCAGGTCGTCGCACCGCTGGCCCAAGGCCAGGCCGCCGCGCTCCCGCCGCTGGTCGCTCGCCTACGGCGTGACCTCGTTCGGCCTGTCCGCCCTGTCGGCCGTCACGGCGCTGCCCGCGCTGCTGCTGGTCGGCTACTTCCTCAGCTCCACCACCGGTTCCGCCGACGCGCTGGGCACCGCGCTGCTGACCGTGCCGGTCGCGACGCTCGCGTGGATGGCGTCGTACGCGCTGGTCGTGCTGGTGTCGGTGCGGCTGCTGAGCATCGGCCTGCGCGAGGGCTACCACCCCGTGCACGGCCGGATCGCCTGGCAGGCGTGGACCACCGAACGCCTGATGAACATGGCCCGAGGCGGCCTGTTCCCGTTGTACGCCAGCCTGTTCACGCCGGTGTGGCTGCGCGCGCTCGGCATGAAGGTCGGCAGGCACGTCGAGGCGTCGACGGTCGTGGCGCTGCCGAAGATGACCACGGTCGGCGACGGCGCGTTCCTGGCCGACGACACCATGGTCGCCTCCTACGAGCTGGGCGGCGGCTGGCTGCGGATCGCCGCGGCCCGCATCGGCAAGCGCGCGTTCCTCGGCAACTCCGGCATGACCGCCCCTGGTCGCTCGGTGCCGAACCGCGGCTTGGTCGGCGTCCTGTCGTCCACGCCGAAGCGCGCGAAGGCGGGCAGCTCGTACCTCGGGATGCCGCCGATCAAGCTGCCGCGCACGGCCGAGACCGGCGACCAGAGCCGCACGTTCGACCCGCCGCGCAGGCTGGTGATCGCGCGGGCGCTGGTCGAGGTGTGCCGGATCGTGCCGGTGATGGCGTCGCTCGCGCTGGCCGTGCTGGCGCTGGCCGGCTTCGAGTTCCTGGCCGCGTACGGCTTCTGGGCCGCGGCGCTCGGCGGCGGCGTGCTGCTGCTCGCCGCGGGGGTCGTGGCGTGCGCGGTGGCGGCCGTGGCGAAGTGGACGCTGGTCGGGAAGTTCCGCGCGCGGGAGTACCCGCTGTGGAGCGCGTTCGTCTGGCGCAACGAGCTGGCGGACACGTTCGTCGAGGTCCTGGCCGTGCCGTGGCTCGTGGGCTCGGTCGCCGGAACGCCGCTGATGAACCTCTGGCAGCGCTCGATGGGCGCTCGCGTCGGACGTGGCGTGTGGTGCGAGACCTACTGGCTCCCGGAGGCCGACCTGGTCCGTTTGGACCAGGGGGCGACGGTGAACCGGGGGTGCGTGGTGCAGACCCACCTGTTCCATGATCGGATCTTGCGCATGGACCAGGTGACGCTCAACGCGGGCGCGACGCTCGGGCCGCACGGGATCGTGCTGCCGGGCTCGACGATCGGCTCGCACACGACGGTGGGCCCCGCATCGCTGGTGATGCGCGGCGAGGACGTGCCCACGGGCACCCGCTGGCTCGGCAACCCGATTTCGGCATGGCGCTGAAGGACTCCTACCTCCCAGCACACGGGAACACGGGATATCGGGTAGCGCACTACGACCTGGAGATCGACTACAAGCCCATCGCGGCCCGGCTGTCGGGGCGGGCGCGGCTGACCGTCGTCGCCGGTGAGGCGCTGACGTCGTTCGCGCTCGACCTCGGCACGTTCAAGGTCGACCGCGTGCTGGTGGAGGGCAAGCCGGTCCGGTACACGCACGGCGGCGGCAAGCTGCGCGTGCGCGCGGGCAAGCCGATCGCGGCGGGCACGCGGTTCACCGTGGAGGTGCGGTACGTCGGGACGCCCCGGCCGATCCGCACGCGCGCGTGGGGCGACCTGGGCTGGGACCAGCTCACCGACGGCGCGATCGTGGCCAGCCAGCCGATCGGCGCGCCGTCGTGGTTCCCGTGCAACGACACCGTGCGGGAGAAGGCGACCTACCAGATCTCGGTCACGGCTCCGTCGCCGTACACGGTGCTGGCCAACGGGGTCCTGGTCGACGGCAAGGTCGGCGGCAGCACCACGACGTGGGTGTACGTGCAGGACGTGCCGATGGCGACGTACCTCGCGACCGTCCAGATCGGGCAGTACGAGGAGCTGGAGCTGGCCGACGGCCAGCCCGCCGCCGTGCCGTCCCGGCTCGTGGCGAAGTTCGCCACGGACTTCGGCCGCCAGCCCGCGATGATGACGCTGTTCGAGCGGCTGTTCGGGCCGTACCCGTTCGGCCAGTACGCGGTGGTCGTCACGGACGACGACCTGGAGGTGCCGATCGAGGCGCAGGGCCTGTCGGTGTTCGGCGCCAACCACGTCGACGGCAGGCGCGGCTACGAACGCCTGGTGGCGCACGAGCTGGCCCACCAGTGGTTCGGCAACAGCGTCGGGCTGGCGGACTGGCGGGACATCTGGCTCAACGAGGGCTTCGCCGCGTACTCGGAGTGGCTGTGGTCGGAGGAGTCCGGCGGCCCGTCCGCGTCGGTGCTCTCCACCAGGGCGCGGGCCCTGCTGAACCGGCAGCCGCAGAACATCAAGATCGGCGACCCCGGCGTGCAGGACATGTTCGACGACCGCGTGTACAAGCGCGGGGCGTTGGCGCTGCACACGTTGCGGACCGCGCTGGGCGACGCGGCGTTCTTCTCGGCGGTCCGCGAGTGGACGCACACCTACCGGCACCGCACGGCCACCACGGACCAGTTCATCGCCGTGGCCCAGCGGCACACGGCCCGCCCGCTGGCGTCGTTCTTCCGGTCGTGGCTGTTCGAGGGCAGGCTGCCCTAGGAGTCCGGCATCCTCGCTCGGAGCACGTCGAACTCGCACCCCGGCTCGTCCGGGTCGAAGCCGTGCTCGATCAGCCAGTGCGACGCCGTGAGGCTGCGCAGCGACCACCACGCGCGGATCACGTCCCGGTCCGCGTCGCCGTAGCCGACGAGCAGGTCGTCCAGGTGTTCCTCGTGCCCGAGCGTCAGGATGGCGAGGTCGAACATCGCGTCGCCGGGAGCGGCCTCCGACCAGTCGATGATGCCGGTGACCCGGTCCTCGTCGTCCACGAACACGTGGGTGATCTGGAGGTCGCCGTGGATGAACGCCGGTGTCCACGGCCGGAGCACGGCCTCGGCGATCTCGCGGTTGCGCCGGACCACCTCGGCGGGCAGCACGTCGTTGGCGAGCAGCCACGCGCACTCGCGGTCGAGTTCCTCGGCCACGTCGTCGAGCTTCCGCCCCGGCCACGGCGGCAGCGGGGCGTCGTGCAGCCTGCGGATGGCGGCTCCCGCGGCGGCCCACGCCGCCGGTGAGGCGGGCGACGGTGCGCCGAGGACGCCGAGCGCCGTGCCGGGAACGGCGGCGATCGCGAGCACGGGCGGCTCGCACCAGAGGACCGCCGGGGTCGGGACGGGCACCATCGCCATCGCCCGCACCTCGACGTCGGCGTGCGCCGGGTCGACGTCGACCTTCAGGAACACCTCGCCGACGCGCAGCGTCGCGCGTTGGCTGTGGGCAACGACGACCTCGACCTCGTCCATTCCGGCCATCCTGGCGGGAACGGCCGCCGCTGTCGCCGGATTTTGCGGGACCTCAGATCACGTCCCACTTCGCGACCGCGCGCAGCGTGGACGGCGCGAAGCGACTGAGCACGCGGGCCGCTTTCGCCTCCGCCGTCACGGGGACGATCGGCTTGCCGGTGCGGACGGCGTGGACGATCTCCTTCGCGACGCCCTCGGGGCCGAAGCCGCGCAACGCGTACAGGCGGGAGGACCGCGCCTGCTTGCGGGCCTGTTCCCGCTCCCCCACGCCGGAGAACGTGGTGGCGGCGGTGATGCCGGTCTTCACGATGCCGGGGCAGATGGTCGAGACGGCGATGCCCGCCGGGGCGAACTCGGCGCGCACGCAGTCCGAGAGCATGAACACGGCGGCCTTGCTGGTGGCGTAAGCGGACAGGACCTTGGACGGCAGGTAGGCGGCGGCCGACGACAGGTTCACGATGTGGCCGCCCTCGCCGCGCTCCACCATCAGCTCGCCGAACGCGCGGCAGCCGTGGACGACGCCCCAGAGGTTCACGTCCATCACCCGGTGCCACTGCTCGGTCGTGGTGCTGAGGAACGAGCCGGAGTGGCCGATGCCCGCGTTGTTCACCACGACGTCCGGGACGCCGTGGACGGCGGCGACCTCCGCGGCCCACTTGCGCACGGCCTCCTCGTCGGAGACGTCGACCTGGTAGGCGTGGCCGCCGACCATCGCGGCGGTCTCCTCAGCCCGGTCGAGGTCCACATCGGACACCACGACGTCGGCTCCCTGCCTGGCGAACGCCACCGCGGTGGCGCGGCCGATACCGCTGCCGCCGCCGGTGATGACGACGAGGTCCCGTTTCGGGGCGGTGTCGTCGATGAACTCGGTGACCATCCGGGCGACGGCGGCCGGGTGGGTCAGCGGGGCCCAGTGGCCCGCGGTCAGGGTGCGGCGGCGCAGGGTCGTGACCCAGCGTTCGAGGTCGAGCGGGCGGGTGTCGACGTAGGAGTCGCGCACCGGCTGGACGACCTGCACCGGGATGTCGGTGCGGCGGGTGCGGGGGTTCCGCAGGCGGGCCCGGATGTTGGCCCGGTACAACGAGATTCCCTGGACGGCGTCGCGCTTGAGGGTCGTGGCCGGGGGGCGTTGGACGCCTTCCGCCTTCTGGAGGACTCGGCCCCAGCGGCGGGCCAGGCCGAGCTTCCACACCAGGGGCGCGAGCACCGGGAGGTGGAACGCGACGATGTACCAGGAGCGGCGGAGTTGCCGGAGGTGGTCGAGCGACGGGCGTTTCCGCAGCCAGTGGCCCAGGTGGTCGAGGCAGGGGCCGGAGAACGAGGTGAACGTGGCGATGCGCGCACCGGGTTCCGCGACGGCCTCCCACGACTGGATCGAGCCCCAGTCGTGGGCGACGAGGTGCACCGGGCGGTCCGGGCTGACGGCGTCGATCACGGCGAACAGGTCCTGCTTCAGGAGGTCCAGCCGGTAGGCGTCCTGCTCGCGGGGCCGGTCCGAGGCTCCCGCGCCGCGCACGTCGTAGGTGACGACGTGGAAGTCGGCTTCGAGGAGGGCGACGACGTCGTCCCACACGGCGTGGGTGTCGGGGTAGCCGTGCACGAGCACGACCGTGGGGGCGGTCGGGTCGCCGTGTTCCTGGACCGCCAAGCGGACGTCACCGGACAGCACGTTCACAGTTCCTCCAGGACGAGTCGGTCACCGGTGGGGCGGTCCACGCAGATCCGGACGCCGCCGACCTCGCACGTGCCGCAGAAACCCTGGCGGCAGGAGTACGGGACGGTCGGGCGCAGGTCGCGGAGCACGTCGAGCGCGGAGCGGTCGGCGGGGACGGACAACGTGACACCGCTGCGGCGCAGTTCGAGGGCGAACGGTCGTCCGTCCACAATGGGCGGTGGCGAGAAGCGTTCGAAGTGCAGGCGCTTGGAGGCGAAGTCGCGGCGGACGGCGGCGAGCATGCCCGTGGGGCCGCAGCAGTAGACCGCGCCGTCGGGGTGGGCGTCGCGGAGGAGGTCGCTGGTGCGGCCGATCCGGACGTCCGCTCCCGGCGGGAGTTCGTCGAGGAACGGCATGGAGCCCGTCGACCGGCCCGTGTAGACCAGACGCCAGTCCAGGTTCCGGCGGTGGGCCTCCAGGACCATCGGCAGGATCGCGGTGATGCCAATGCCGCCCGCGACGAACAGGACCGGGCCCTCGGCGACGAACGGGAAGGCGTTGCGCGGGCCCCGCACGGTGACCGTGCTGCCGGCTTCGAGGGCGTGGACCTCCGTCGAACCCGGTCCGACGCGGCGCACGGCGATGCGGTAGCTCGTGGAGTCGGAAGGGTTGCCGCACAACGAGTACTGCCTGCGCAGGCCGGAGGCGAGGTGCAGGTCCAGGTGGCAGCCCGGCTGCCACGCGGGCAACGGGCCGTCACCGACGAGCCTGAGGGCGACCACGTCGTCGGCGACCGTCCGGCGTTCGGCGACCGTGAGCCGCAACGCCTGGTTCGGGCGGCCCGGTCTGGCCTTTCCCATGAGCGGCAACGACTTCAGGTAGCCGTCGGTGAACCGGGCGAGGCCGCGGAGGAAGCGGTCCATCAGTGGGCGTCCCGCGCGGCGGGCGACGTGGCCAGGTACGCGACGGCCTGGCTGGTCGACCCCTCCTGCTTCGGGTGGTAGCCGCGGTGGAAGTAGCGCAGGAACGCGCGGAACAGGTCGTGGCCCGTCGGCAGCAGGCCGCGGCGGCCCGCGCGGCGGAAGTCCCGCAGCGTCAGGCGGCCCGCCGTGCGGTCGCCCGCCATGAGGAAGCGCGCGCCGTGGATCCACAGCCAGAGCAGCGGCGGGGCGCTGAGCAGCATCGCGCGGGCGCGGCGGGCGTAGCGGCGGTCGAGGTGGCGCATCAGGTCGAACGCGACGCTGCGGTGCTCGACCTCCTCGGCGGCGTGCCAGCGCAGGAGGTCCAGCATGGTCGGGTCGATGCCCGCGCGGTCGAGCGCCGTGGCGTTGAGCATCCAGTCGCCCAGGTAGGCCGTGAAGTGCTCGACGGCCGCCACGATGGCGATGCGCTCGATGAGCTGTTCCCGTTGTCGGTGGGCGGTCAGGTTCGGCCGGTCGCCGAGGATGCGGTCGAACACCCACTCGACCCGGTTCGTGAACGGCCGCGGGTCCAAGCCCTTGGCGAGCAGGTGGTCGAGCACCTCGCTGTGCGCCTCGGCGTGCATCGCCTCCTGCCCGATGAAGCCCAGCACGTCCTCGCGCAGGTCGTCGTCGGTGATCAGCGGCACGGCCTGCTGGAACGTCCGGACGAACCACCGCTCGCCCGCGGGCAGCAGGAGGTGCAGGACGTTCATCACGTGCGTGGTGACCGGCTCCTCCGGCACCCAGTGCATCGGCAGCTCGGCCCAGTCGAAGTGCACGTCCCTCGGTTGCAGCACGAGGTTGTCGGGCTCCATCGCGACCTCCGGCAATTACTACGCCTGCGTAGCTTTGTGAAAGCTACGCCACCGTAGCAATATGGTCGGGTGGGCACAACACGTCGCAAGTACGCCGCCCGACTGCCACCCGAACAGCGCAGGGACCAGCTCCTGGACAGCGCGCTGCACCTGATCGACACCGGCTTCGGCGCGCTGACCATGGAAGCCGTGGCGCGCGAGGCGGGCGTGACCAAGCCGGTCCTCTACGAGCAGTTCGCCAACCGCGGCGAGGTCATCGCCGCCCTGCTGGACCGCGAGGCGTCCCGAGCCACCGACCAGGTGCTCGCGGCCCTGCCCGTGGACTTCGCCGAACGCGGCCCGGAAGACGCCTTCGCCTACGCGGTGGAGGTGTTCGTGCGCGCGGTCATCACCTCACCGGAACGCTGGCGCTTGGTGCTGACGCCCCCGGACGGCACCCCGCCGGAGTTCCGGTCACGGGTGGAGGCGGTCCGAGCGGGCCTGCTGGACCAGGTGGCGGCGTTGGCGGCCCTTGGCCTCCAGACCCGCGGCGGCCCGTCGTCCTTGGACGCCGAGTTGTTGGGTCACGCGATGCTGGCCTTGGGCGAGATGGCGGGCCGCTTGGCGCTGGCGGACCCGACGCGCTTCACCCCGGAGCGCTTGGTGGCGTTCGTCGGCCAGATCGCTCACCTGCTGCCGAACTGAAAGACCCGTTTCGTGGGTACCCGGTGGCACATGCTCGTAACCACGTTGCTCACGTTCGCAGGCTCGGTCGCGTTCGCCCTGCTGGTGGTGGCCCTCGTGCACCGGGCCGCGGTGCGGATCGGCCGGAAGTCCACCCTGTTCGCCCAGTTGGCCCGTGACGCCCACCGCCCGGCCCAGGTGGTGGCGGTGCTGGTCGCCGTGCAGTTCTCGCTCGGCGTCGGCGTGCGCTGGGAGTGGAAGCCCGTCGCACTGCACGGGGTGGGGCTGGCGTTGATAGGGGCCGGGGCGTGGCTGCTGGCGACGCTGCTGACCGTCGCGGAGGACGCGGCGCTGTCGCGGATCCGGGTGGACGTCACGGACAACCGGCATGCCCGCAAGGTCCACACCCAGATCACCCTGGTGCGCCGCGTGACCGTGGTCGTGGTCGGCCTACTGGCGGCCGCCGCGATGCTCATGACGTTCCCCGCCGCCCGCGCCGCGGGCACCAGCCTGCTCGCCTCGGCAGGCGTGATCGGCGCCATCGCCGCCCTAGCGGCGCAATCCCTGCTGGGCAACGTGTTCGCGGGCGTGCAGATCGCGTTCAGCGACGCCGTCAGGCTCGACGACGTGCTGGTCGTGGAAAAGCAGTGGGGCCGCGTCGAGGACATCACCCTCACCTACGTCGTCGTCCACCTGTGGGACGACCGCCGCCTCGTCCTGCCCACGTCGTACTTCCTCAAGACACCGTTCGAGAACTGGACCAAGACGCAGTCCGAGTTGCTCGGGACGGTGGAGTTGGACGTGGACTGGACGGTGCCGGTCGAGGAGATGCGGCAGGAGTTGCGGCGGGCGGTCGAGGGGTTCGACCTGTGGGACGGGCGGGTGTGCGTGTTGCAGGTGACGGATGCCGTGAACTCGTTCGTGCGGGTGCGGGCGTTGGTCAGTGCGCCGGATGCCGGGCGGTTGTGGGATCTTCGCTGTCTGGTGCGGGAGCACCTGGTGGACTGGTTGCGGCGGCGGGAGCCTGGGGCGTTGCCGCAGGTGCGGGTCAACGCCCTGGAGGCGCGGTCGGCGCGGGTCGCTACGCCCCACCGGGATGGGCTCGACGGGGACGCGCGGGTGTTCGGGGAGAGCGTGGACGGGGAGGAGCGCGTGCGGGCGTTCGGGGGGAGTCAGTAGGTCACGCCAACTGGTCGCGGCGGCGGGTCAAGTAGGCGGTTTCGGCGGTGTTGCCCGCCAAGGCGATGGCCTGGTCGTAGGCGGTGCGGGAGTCCTGGCTCCTGCCGAGTCTGCGGAGCAGGTCGGCGCGGGTCACGTGGTAGGCGTGGTAGCCGGACAGGGTGGGTTCTAGGCGGTCGACCGTCGCCAGGGCCACGTCCGGGCCGTCCACCTCGGCCACGGCGATGGCGCGGTTGAGGTGGACGATCGGGGACGGGTCCACGCGGATCAGCTGGTTGTAGAGGGCCAAGACCTGGGACCAGTCGGTGTCGCGCATGTCGCGGGCCGAGGTGTGGACGGCGTTGATCGCGGCGAGGATCTGGTACCGGCCTGGAGGCACCCCGGTTGCCAGGCGTTCGCGGACCAGGTGGTGGCCCTCCGCGATCAGCTCCGTGCTCCACGCCCCGCGGTCCTGTTCGGGCAGGGACACCAGTTCGCCGGTCGACGAGACGCGGGCGGGGCGGCGGGCCTCGATCAGGAGCATCAACGCCAGCAGGCCCGCTGCCTCGCCGTTGTCCGGGAGGAGGGCGCGGATCAGGCGGGTGAGCCTGATGGCCTCGGCGGTCAGGTCGGAGCGGAGCGGGTCGGTGTCGGGGCCGGTGGCCAGGTAACCCTCGTTGAAGACGAGGTAGAGCACCGCCAGCACGCCGGTGACGCGTTCCGGGAGGTCCTCGGCCGACGGCAGCCGGTAGGGGATGCCCGCGGCCTTGATCTTGGCTTTCGCGCGGGTGATCCGCTGGCCCATCGTGCTCTCGGTCACCAGGAACGCGCGGGCGATCTCGGGCATCGTCAGGCCGCCGACCATCCGCAACGTCAGCGCCAGGCGGGATTCCACGGCCAGCGCCGGGTGGCAGCAGGTGAAGATCAGCCGGAGCCGGTCGTCGTCGATGACGCCGAGGGGCTCGGACTGGGCGTCGTGGGTCATCAGAGCCTCCTTGTGCTTGTCGTCGCGCTTGGTCTCACGCCGGATCCGGTCGACGGCCTTGTGGTTCGCGGTGGTGGTCAGCCACGCGCCGGGGTTGGGTGGCACGCCGTCGGCGCGCCACCGTTCGACCGCGGTCGCGAACGCCTCGGCTGCCGCCTCCTCCGCGATGTCGAGGTCCCCGAAACGCCTGGTCAGCGCGGCGACGACCCGCGCCCACTCCTCGTGGTGGACACGGGTGATCGCCTCTTCGACGTCGCTCACTGGAACGGCCGGACCTCGATCTTGCGGTCACAGGCCTTGGACGCCTCGGTGGCGAGCTTGAGCGCCACGTCCAGGTCCGGGCACTCCCACACCCACACGCCCGCCAGGTACTCCTTCGACTCCACGAACGGGCCGTCGCTGATCACGACCTGCTCGCCCCGGCTGTCGACGACCGTGGCCGCGTCGGTGTCCGCGAGGCCGCCGGCGAACACCCAGTAGCCCTCGGCGATCAGCCGGTCGTTGAACTCGCTGATGGCGGGCTGCCGGTCGGTGCTGCCGGGGTTTTCCTTGTCGTCGACGACGGAAACCAGGTAGCGCATGCGAAGCTCCTCAGGGGTGTTGTGGGGTCAGGCCGACACGTACAGGGGACGTCCGGCGGGCCGGAAGGTCTGGATCGTCACGCCCTTCGTGTCCACCTGCGACTCGACGAGGTCGAGCGCGACGTCGACGCCGTTCTCCGGGAACAGCCGCGCGCCTTGGCCGAGGACCACCGGGACCACGATCAGCGTCATCTCGTCGACCAGGTCGTTCGCCAGCAGCCACCGCACCAGGGTGCCACTGCCGTTCACCAGCAGCTCGCCGCCCGGCTTGGCCTTCAGCTCCGCGATGGCCTCGACGAGGTCGCCGGACAGGACGGCCGTGTCGCCCCAGGTCGGCGTGGTGAGGGTGGTCGACGCGACGTACTTGGGCTTCTCCGCCAGCGCCACGCCGACGGGGTGGGCGCGCATCGCCTCGTTCGTCCCCCACGAGCCCGCGAACATCTCGTACGTCCACCGGCCGAACAGGAACGCGTCGGCGTTCTGGTAGGTGCGGGCGATGAACGCCCTGGTCGCGTCGTCGCCCTTGCCGAACGCCCACCCGCCGCGCTCGAACCCGTTCCGGCGGTCCTCCCCCGGCCCGCCGTTGCCCTGCACGACTCCGTCGACGCTGATCTGGGTCATGGTCGTGAGCTTCATGATCGGGGTTCCTCCGCTCTCGGCGCCGCTCCCTGCGGGCCTTTCACCACTGCTACGAACGGCCCCGCCCCGATCCGACAACCCTCGCGGAATTTCTTCCAAGATTTTTTCGAGACCGCCTAGCGGATGGTCTTCAGCACGTCGTCGACCGCCGCGGCGATGACCTCCGGGTGCTCGGTCGCGATCCCCTCGTGCGTGGTGCCCTCGGCGACCACGTGCTTCCGGTTCGGCCCGGCCTTGGCGAAGTGCTCCTGGCCGTCACGCCACAGCCGAGCCCCCTCGGGGCTGTCCTCGAACGGGGTACCAGCGGAGACGATCACGGTCACCGGCACGTCGTTCGGCCAGGTCACCCGGTGGAAGGCGCGGTGGACGGCGGCGTAGTCGACCATCACGGCGAGCAGCTGGCGGTTGTTCTTGGTCGACGGCTGCGCCATCAGGGCGGCCTTCTGCTGGTCGATGACCGGCGCGAACGCCGTCAGCATCTCGTCGGTGAAGAAGTCCGGCACGTTCGCGTCGACGAGGACGGCCCCGGACACCCAGCTGGGGTTCTTGGTCACGAACGTCGTGGCGACCTCGCCCGCGATCGAGTGCGACACGAGCACCACGTCCTTCGTCACCCCCAGCTCCTTGAGCCCGGCCTCCAGGTCCGACACGGCGTTCTCCACCCGCCACGGCCCCGACACCTCGGCGCTCTCCCCCTCGCCCGCCCGGTCGTAGGTGATGACCTTCGACCCGGTGGCCTTCGCCAACCGGGGCGCGAGGTCCTTCCAGTACGACGAGTTCAGGCCGCCGCCCGCGTCCAGGACCAGCGCGGGCAGCTTGCCGTCCACGACGTGGAAGACGAGTTCGTGCTCGGCGTTCACCACCTTGCGCGTCCGGACATCAGCGGGTGCGGCAGTGGACGGCGCCGGGGACGGGCTGCTCGCGGCGCTCGGAGCCGCGCACGCCGTGAGCACGAGGGCCGCGGCGGCGGACAGGGCGATCACCTTGCGGCGCAAGGACGTTGTGTGGTTGACCATGGGGAGAACGGTAGGAATTCCCCGTCCCCCGGACGATCCGGCCAGCCCGCCGATCGGCACGGGGGCTGGCCCACCCCTAGTTCTTCAGCCCCAGCTCGTCGGCGATGCGCTTCGCGACCGCGTAGGTGTCGCCGCTGGGCTTCGTCGGGAACGCCGCGGTCTGCGAGGTCCAGTCGGCCCCGGTGGCGCACCAGTCGATGTTCGGCGGCGTGCCGCTGTCGACGGTGCCCGCCAGTTCGGCGAAGAAGCGCTCCCAGCGGGGCTGGTAGTAGCTCGACACCATGCCGTTCCACTCGCGGTTCGCGTAGTCGCGCAGCACGCCGCAGGCCTTCTCCGACCAGATGCTGATGATCGCGCGGGCGTCGCGTTCCAGCGAGGCCTTCTCGGCGGGGTTCGCGCCCCACGCCTTCGCGTCCTCCAGCCACGTGCCGAGCAGCCAGTCCTTCTGCGTCCCCAGCAGCTCGTCCGTGCTCTTCATGTACCCGAGGAACCGGTCGGTGAGCACGTCCAGCGCCGCCACGTCCTTGGCCGCGTACGCCTTGGCGATCTCGTCCAGCGTGCCGCGGGCGCGGTTCGCGACCACCTGCCGCGTCACGTCGACGAGGTCGTACTTGTACGTCTCCTCCTCGCGCACGGCCGGGTCGGCCTGGAGGAGTTCGCCGAGCACGGGTTCGAACTCCTGCGCGGAGTACCGGGGCTCGGTCGGGCCGAAGTAGGACGACGACGTCACCTTCAGCGCGGGCAGCGCGGTGAAGGGGCTCTCGTACGGGCCCTCGCCGCTCTCGTGGTTGGTCGCGCGGAACGAGTACGCGGTGTTGAGCAGGATCTCCCACGCCTCGCGCACGTGCGGGTCGTCGCCCGCGCCGTAGCGGCGTTTCGCGTACGCCTGGATCCACTGGTCGAGGTCGACGGCCTTGTCGCGCCACACCATCTCGCCGAACAGGTCCTGCACCACGGGGTTCTGGTGCGTGCCCTCCAGCACCATCGCCGTGCCCACCAGGTCGCCGCGGTCGGCCTTCGACATCGCCCGGACCTCCGGCAGGGTCTGCCCCGGTTCGGCCAGGTTGCCGAACGTGCCGAGCCTGCCGCCGAAGTTCTGGATCGTGCCCCACGCCCACGGCGCGCCCCAGAACGCGTCCTTGCGCTTCCACGCGGGCCCGTCGTCGGCGTCCAGGTCGAGCACCAGCACGCGCTTGCGGTCGATGGACTTGATCAGGTCCTCGTACGGGTTGTCCTGCCACGCCTGGAGCACCCACGTCGAGTCCGGGTGCGCCTTGGTCAGCGCGTCCTGCACGGCCTTGCCCGCGTCGCCGATGTCGACGCCGCCGAGCACGCCGCCCTCGTGGATCAGGTCGTTGGAGTAGTGCGTGGTGTCGCCGAAGCGCTTGCTCTGCACCTCGTAGAACTTCGCCGCCACCTTGGCGTACAGCGGGTCCGTCGGCGCGAGCCAGAACGGCCTGGGGTGCCCGGCGTAGTCGTCCTGCGGGATCACGTTCGCGCCGGGGTTGCGGTCGGCGAACACCTGGTCCGGCACGTGGCCCACGAACGCCGGGAACACCGGCGTGATGCCGAGTTCGCGCATCCGGTCGGCCACGCGCTTGCCGAGCGCGGCGCGGCGGGCGATCAGGTCCGCGCTGACCGGGCCGGTGTGCGCGCCGCCGGGGGGCTCGTGGCCGGAGATCTCGCCGTACCACTGCCACGGCTGGAACGAGGGCTGCGCGATCCAGTCGCGCACCTCGGACTCGGACATCCCGAACGACTGGAACGTGTCGTACCAGACGGCCTCCTGGCCGACGAGGACGAGCGCGCGGTTCACGCCGCTGGCCGCGAGGTAGTCGATCTCGCGTTCCCAGTCGGTCCACGTCCAGTACGGCATCGTGTAGCCGTAGACGGTGAAGTTGTAGGCGTAGCGGTCCGTCAGCGTGGTGCGCCTGCTGATCGGCTTCTCCGGGGCGGGCAGCTTCTCCGGCAGGCCGAGGCGGTCGCCGTTGGTCGACAGGTGGCCGCCCGCCACGTACTTGAGCCACCAGTTGAAGCCGGAGATGATCGCGACCTCGCTGGTGCCGGACAGCAGGACGTCGCCCTCCGTGCCGCCGATCTGGAACGAGTCCGCCATGCCGGGGCTCGCCGGGGTCGTGGCCAGCTCGAACTGCGCCGCGCGCACGGTGTCGCCGCCGAGCAGGCGGGTGATCGCCGCTCTCGCCGACGACACGTCGACGAAGGACTTGGCCGTCGTCCGCACGTCCGTGACGACCAGCGCGGCCAGCAGGACGACGACGACAGCACCGGCGAGTGCTCTGCGCTGCACGGGTTGCTCCACTTCGGCGGGTTGTTCCGGATCTTACGGTCGGTGCAACCTCCCGGCCGCCTCACCCCGTCTACGCAGGTGACGGGAAGACAGCGGGTGCCGAGCGCGGTGGTGTTGATCTTGGGGATGGCGGTGGCGGGCGGGTGTGGGCGGGCGGCCGCCCCGCTGTCGGTGAGCACGAGCGCGCCGACGGCGGTGACGACGGTGACGACCCCGTCGGACGCCCAGGTGCTCTCGGTGCCGCCTTCGACGGGCCTACCGTCGAGCCCGGAGACGCCGACGCTGGCCCCGAGGGCCAAGGAGCTGATCGACATGGCCAAGCAGGCCAGGCAGGACGCGGTCGTGCTGACCATCTCCGCGGTCCAGGGCGAGACGGAGGCCACCGCACAGGCCCTCCGGGACCTCGGAGCGACGGTGGAGTCCACCGACGCGACCGTGGGCTACATCCGCGCCAGCGTGCCGGTCGACCTGGCGGCGCGGGCGGCCACGCTCGAGGGCGTGTCCCGCGCCGACGTCGAAGAGCCCATCGGCTTCCCCGATCCGACTCCCTAGCGGGCGCGGCGGCCCCGTGCGCGAAGCACGGGGCCGTCGCTGAATAACGCGGAACGGCCCCGCACCCCTCCAGTGGAGGAGTGCGGGGCCGTTCGTCGAGCAGGAGCTAGACGACCGACTGCACCACGACGGTGCCGCGGCCGACGGTCGCGCCCTCGGCGGTCTGCACGAGCAGCTCGCCGCGCAGGACCCGGCCCGCACCGGGCTGGCTGGCGGCGGTCACCGTGCCGTTGACCGTCCACGTGGAGCCAGCCGGGCGGTCGACCTGCGGGTCGGAGACCGACACCAGGCCGAGCGCCGACGAGGCGTAGAAGTCGATGTAGTCGTACTCGGTCGTGCCCGCGGGCACCGAGTAGCCGTCCACCTCGACCCGCCACAGACCGGCGGCCGGGTTCGGCGTGATGACCGACTCCTCGGAGTCGCCGTCCGCCGACGTCTTCGACACCACGCACGTGCCCGTGGTGCAGTTGTACAGCGTCAGGTCGAGGTCGGCCGTGAGGTCGCTCGTCCTGCCGATGGTCGCGCTGACCGCGCTGGCGCCCGCGGGCACCTGGATGTCGTAGGTCTGCACGGCCGCGTTGGCGATGCTGGGCCTGGCGATCTTGGCGCTGGTCAGCTGACCGCCCACGAGCCCGCCCTTGAACGCGGACAGCGAGTTGGTCACCTGGTAGGTCCGCGCGACCGGCTGGCCGAGCGGGGCGGACGCGATGGTGTCCGGGTTCGGGCTGACGGTGGTGCCCAGCACGGACGCGGTGATCTGGTACGGGGCCTTGTCGACGTCGGACGTGCGACGGGCCTCGACCACGATCTCCCAGACGCCGGGGATCGGGTTGCTGACCGTGCGGCTGGTGGGCGTGCCCGGCGTGCAGCCCGCGCCCGCGTCGGGGTTGTAGCAGGCCGTGGACGCCGTGTTGTCCAGCGGGATGCCGGTCGGGTCGACGCGCAGGAAGCGCACCTGGCCCTTGCCCGCGTCGCCGCCCGCGACCATGTCGACCTTGAGGGCGCTGGCGCCCTGCGGGACCCGCACGAACACGCTGGTGACCTGGTTGCGCGAGATCTCACCGGACTGCGTGACCGCGTACTTGTTGGCCGCGGTGAAGTCGTTCGGCGCGAACACGGTGTTCAGCGTGAACAGGTCGACGCCCGGCGTGGACGGGTTGTCCAGCGTGAGGACGGCCGACTGCACGCCCGCCTTCTTCGGCTTGACCTTGACGTCGAACTTCACCGGGGTGTTCAGCGGCAGCGTGACGCTGCTCGCCGAGTCGAACGACCTGTCGTCGCCCTCCCAGTCGACCTTGTACTTGACCGGCTTCGCCGACCCCGTGGTGCGGGTGAAGGTGTAGGTCCGGGTGTACTCCTTGCCGAGCGTCACGCCCTCGCGGTCGTGGATGCCGACGCCGGTGTTCGCGGGCTTGAGGGCCCCGGACAGCGCGGTGTGCACCTCGACGGAGGACGTGACGACGTCCTGCGCGCCGGTGCGGTTGAGGATGCTGTAGGCCGACTTCACGTCGAAGAGGCCCGCGCCCTGCTCGTAGGCGCCGAACTCCTTCTGGAAGTCCGCGCCGGACTTGATGGCGTTGCGCAGCTTCGCGGCGTTGGGCCGCTCGCCGCCGTGGGTCGCCTTGTACGCGCTGACGAGCAGCGCGGCGGCACCGGTGGCCTGCGGGGACGCCATCGACGTCCCGTTGAACATGGCGAAGCCGGGCGGCAGCTCGTAGGTGCCCGCGACGGGGCCGGGGACCTGCCAGCGGGGCACGGTGGAGATCGCCGAGCCGGGCGCGATGATGTCCGGCTTGAAACCGCCGTCCTCACGCGGGCCGCGCGAGGAGAAGCCGTGCAGGTTGTCGCCCTGCTTGGTGACCGAGCCGTAGTTGGAGAGCCAGGTCTCCTTGGTGATGTACGAGCCGACGCTCACCGCGTCCGTGGCGACCGAGGGGTCGCCGACGGTGTTCGCGCCCGCGCCGCTGTTGCCCGCGGAGATGAAGATCTGCACGTTGTACTCGGCGATCGTGCGGTTGTAGAGCTCCGCGCGGGCGTTGTTGCCGTCGTTGAGCGCCGGGAGGCCGCCGATCGAGATGTTCATGACGTCCGCGCCGTTGCGCGCGGCGTACAGGACGCCCTCGAGCAGGCCGCTGTTGGTGCAGGACGACGAGGTGAGGCAGACCTTGACGGCCATCAGCTTGGCGCCGGGCGCCGCGCCGCTCATCTTGCCGCCGAACATGGCGTTCGCCGCGGTGATGCCCGCGACGTGGGTGCCGTGCGCCGCGCCCGCGATGCCGAGGTTGACGAAGGCGGTGCCGCCGTTGTCGTAGACCGACTTGTCGGTCTGGACGACGAACGCGACCCGCTCGACGATCGGGGTGGCCGCGTTGTCCGTGCCGAAGAAGCCGACGTCCTTCTTGTACTTGTAGTCGATCATCGGCGTCTGGTCGGTGAAGTCGCCGTCCTGGTCGAGGTCGACCCGGACCTCCTTCGTCAGCACGTCCTGGAGCACGGCGAACGTGTCGAGCTTGTCGCCGTCGCGGTTGATGTCACCGCCGACCTCGCTGGTCGAGGCGCCGAGGTCCTTCGCGGTCTCCTTGAACAGGCCGAGCGCGTACGGGCCGCCGGTAGCCGGGGCGGTGTAGTTCACGCCGCCGGACGTGAAGGCGCCGGTGTAGCGCTCCTTGCCCATCGCGACCCACGTGCCGTCGTTCTCGGTCGGCGCGTTGGCGTTGTACCAGTCGACGATCTTGCGCTCACCGGTCGTGGTGGTCGCGAGCGCCGGGGTGTCCAGGTCGACGCCGGAGTCCAGGATCGCGATCGTCGTGCCGCGGCCGTCCCACTTCGGGTGCGACTGGGTGAACGACGCCGCGCCGGTGTCGGCGATCGGCATGTACGGGTTGTCCCTGGGGGTCTTCGCGCCAGGGGCCTTCTGCGGCAGCGGGGTGGCGGCGCCCTCGGGTCGCGGGTTGTCGACCGCGACGAGGCCGTCGACGTCCACGGCGTCGACCGACTTGAGCTTGGCGGCCTTCTCGGCCTGCTCGCGGGGCAGCGTCACCTTGAGGTAGTCGACCGCGCGGTCGGTCGTCTCGACGGTGGCGCCGAGCGCCTTCAGCTCGCTGGTGGCGGCGTCGACCTTGCCCGCCTCGGCGGCGACCAGGAGCGTGACGTCGGCCTTGCCCGCCTGCTCCGCCTCGGCGAGGAGGGCGCGGTCCTGCTTGTCCAGCTGCTTGTCGGCCTGCGCGGGCGGCAGCGGCTGGGCGGTTGCGGGGGTGGCGGCGAAGCCGAACCCAGTCGAACCCAGCACGGCGGCCAGGAGGGCCGCGCTGGTGCGGTGTCTCCACCGAAGTCCTGACTTGATCACGACGCGAAAACCCTTCGTGGGGGAAGAATGGTGGAAGCACACCTCTTCTACGCACGAACGGGCAATAGGACGATCAGCCTATTGAACAGGTCCACATTGGACCGAAAGAACCCTTGTACGAAAGGCTTTTCCAGGCTAGCGACCGTTTTTCCGATAACGGTTGAAGCACCGGAACTCCAGTCAAGGGCTGATGGAATGGAATGTCAACCCCTGTCAACGGTGAATACGACGTCCTTCGGTTTCGCCGGTAACGAATTCATCCGGCGGCCGATGCCCGCATTTCAGGGGTTCGGCGGGGAGTGATGCCGGACACCAGGGGAACATCCGCGTGGTACCACCCGTTCTACCAGTGGTCGGCACCAGGGCGCGGCGCACGGCGTCGGTTCGCCCGGACGCACCCCTCGGCCGGAGCGGACCCTCCCCGAGACGCCCGTAGCGCGCCCCTACCCGCCGACCGCCGTCGGCCGGACCGGAAATCCCCCCTTCCGCACCCGGCCGACGGTCTCCCACCTCCCCGGATAACGCGAAGAACTTTCGTGTCCCGTGGCCCGCCTGCTGCGCGGCCGACCCCTGGACTCCTAGACTGCGCCCCATGGCACAGGACGCGGACGTCATCGTGGTCGGCGCGGGTCTGGCGGGGCTGGCAGCCACCGCGGAACTCGTGGACGCAGGTCGCAAGGTCATCCTGCTCGACCAGGAACCGGAGGCGTCGCTCGGCGGCCAGGCCTTCTGGTCGTTCGGCGGCCTCTTCCTGGTCGACAGCCCCGAACAGCGCAGGCTGCGCGTGAAGGACTCCGCGGAACTGGCGCTCCAGGACTGGCTGGGCTCGGCCGGGTTCGACCGCGAGAGCGACCACTGGCCGCGCAAGTGGGCGGAGGCGTACGTCGACTTCGCCGCGGGCGAGAAGCGCTCCTGGCTGCACGCGATGGGCGTGCGCTGGTTCCCGTTCGTGCAGTGGGCGGAACGCGGCGGCTACCTGTCCGACGGCCACGGCAACTCCGTGCCGCGCTTCCACGTCACGTGGGGCACCGGCCCCGGCATCGTGGCCCCGTTCGAGCGCCGCGTCCGCGAAGGCGTGGCCAAGGGCCTGGTGACGCTCAAGTTCCGGCACCGCGTGACCGAGCTGACCACGACCGGCGGCAAGGTCGACGGCGTCCGCGGCGAGGTGCTGGAGCCCAGCACGGTCGCCCGCGGCGTCAAGAGCTCCCGCGAGGTGACGGGCGACTTCGAGCTGCGCGCGCAGGCCGTGGTCGTCACGTCCGGCGGCATCGGCGGCAACCACGACCTCGTGCGCAAGGCGTGGCCCGCGCGCATGGGCACCCCGCCGGAGCACATGCTGTCCGGCGTCCCGGACCACGTCGACGGCAAGATGCTCGACGTCGTCGGCAAGGCGGGCGGCGAGCTGATCAACGGCGACCGCATGTGGCACTACCCCGAGGGCATCGCCAACTACGACCCCATCTGGAGCAGGCACGGCATCCGCATCCTGCCCGGCCCGTCGTCGCTCTGGCTGGACGCGACCGGCAAGCGCCTGCCGATCCCGCTGTTCCCCGGCTTCGACGCGCTCGGCGCGCTCGACCACATCGTGCGGTCCGGCCACCAGCACTCGTGGTTCCTGCTGAACCAGCGGATCATCGGCAAGGAGTTCGCGCTGTCCGGGTCGGAGCAGAACCCCGACCTGACCGGCAAGGACGTGAAGCTCGTGCTGAAGCGCGCGCTGCCCGGCGCGGTCGCGCCCGTGGAGGCGTTCGCCAAGCGGTCGAAGGAGTTCATCTTCGGCCGCACGATCGCCGACCTCGCCAAGGGCATGAACGCCCTGACCGGCAGCGACATGATCGACGCGACGGACCTCGAACGCATCGTCGTGGAGCGCGACCGGCAGGTCACCTCGGGCCTCGGCAAGGACATGCAGGTCAACGCCATCTCGGCGGCGCGGCACTTCCTCACCGACAAGCTCATCCGGGTCGTGGAGCCGCACCGCATCCTGGACCCGAAGGCAGGGCCGCTGATCGCCGTGCGCCTCTCCGTGCTGACCAGGAAGTCGTTGGGCGGCCTGCACACCGACCTGTCCAGCCGGGTCCTCAAGGACGACGGCCGGCCGTTGGAAGGCGTCTACGCCGCGGGCGAGGCCGCCGGCTTCGGCGGTGGCGGCGTGCACGGCTACCGCGCGCTGGAGGGAACGTTCCTCGGCGGCTGCGTGTTCTCGGGCCGCACGGCGGGTCGAGCGGCCGCCGCCGCGACCGCCTGACCCGAAGTCCCGCCGACTGGACGTCCTTGACGCGGCGGCGCGGTCACCGCAGGCTCGGAGGGGTGAACCGAGCCGAGTTCCTGACCCGCCGCCGCCACGTGGACTTCGCGCGCACGTGTTCGGACCGCTGTCCGTAACCCGGACCACTCGGCCCAGTTCCCGTTGCGCCCCAAGGAGTCATCGATGTCCGCACTGATCGGCACGCTCGTCGGCAACCCCCGCCCGGCGTCCAGGACCCTCAACGCCGCGCTGGCGCTGCGCGAGGCGGTCAAGCGCGTCCTGCCGGGGTCGCGGGACGGTGCCGTCGTCGACGCCGCCGACCTGGCCCAGGACCTGTTCGCGCCCGGCTCGACGAAGGTCAAGGACGCGCTGGCGTCGTTGGAGCTGTCGAACGTCCTGGTCATCGCCTCGCCGACCTACAAGGCCACCTACACCGGCCTGCTGAAGTCCGTGCTCGACCAGGCGCCCGGCGGGTGGCTCAAGGGCAAGACCGCCATCCCGTTGCAGGTGGCCGCCTCCGACAGGCACGCGCTGGCCGTGGAACTGCACCTGCGCCCGGTGCTCGTCGAACTGGGCGCGCACATCCCCGGCCCCGGCCTCTTCCTCAACGAAGCGGTGCTCGCCGACCACGACGCGCTGATCGAGAGCCTCGTGGAGCAGCTCACCGCGAACGGCACGGCATCCGTCCTCACCGCACTGGGGGTTCCCGCATGAGCGTCGTACCGCACCAGTCGAAGCGCGACCTGGCCACCGACCTCAAGGGCGCGCTGCGCGACCATCCGCAAGCGGTCACCATCGTCACCGCCCAGGGCCCCGAGGGGCCGGTGGGCGTGACGGTCAGCTCGTTCACCTCGGCGAGCATGAACCCGCCGCTCATCGTCGTGTGGATCGGCGACGGCGCGTCCGCGTGGCCCGTGCTGCGCACCGCGCCGCTGTTCGCCGTGCACCTGCTGCACGCGGGCCAGAGCGACCTGTCGGACCTGTTCGCCAAGACGGGCTCCGACCGCTTCGGTGAGGCCACGAACTGGCAGCCGGACGACGACGGCGTCCCGCACCTCTTGGACGCCCCGCTCCGCCTGCGCTGCCGCACGGCCCGCCGCATCGCCGTGGGCGACCACATCGCGCTGGTGGGCGAGCCCTTGGAGATCCAGCACACGGCGGGGAACCCGCCCCTGGTCAGGTTCCAGGGGCGGTACACCTCGATCGGCTAGAGGCGCTGACCGGCTGTGGCCGCCCGCCACAGCCGGTCAGGCCACGTTGTCAGCCCGCTTCGCGCTTTCGTCGGCGAGCAGCTGGAGCAACGACCGCGCCACCCCGTCGTTCTGGCGGAAGCCCGGCGCGTTGGTGCCCGGTCGGGCGAACGCGGCGAACGCGCGGCCCGTGGTGAACGGGCCCAGGGCGAACCGTCGTGGGTGTGCCAGGCCGTCCCGTCCGATCAGCCGGTTGTCGGGCGAGACGCGCACCAACCCCGTGGAGCGCCCATCCGACAGCTTCTCCTCGACCACGTCACCGGCACCGCGCAACGCCCGCAGCACCGGGTCGGCCGTCCGCTCCAGGCTGTGGGTGGGCAACCGGGCCTCGACCAGACCGGTGGCGCGCACGACGTCCGGCGTGCTCGCGCTCCCGGCCAGGAACACGCCGTCCTCGGCCCGGACCCACAGGTCGGCCCCGAGGAACCGCACGATCCCGGCCCGCGAGAGCGCCAGCAGCTCCTCCAGGCGGTCCGGCGGCGGCCCGCTGGCCAGGAAGCTGAAGAACCCGCCCCACCACCCGTCCGCGTGCGCCAGCCGGGACGACGGCGACAGCTTCGGCGCGGTCAGCACCCGCGGCAGCTGCCCGTAGATCGACAGCAGGGCCATGAACGCCCCCAGGTCGGCGCTGAAGGCCGGATCGGCCCGCCGGGCCAGGTCGGCCTCGACGTAGGCCGTCAGGTGCTCCTGGAACTCCTCACCGGACGCGAACGCCTTCCCGGCGAGCGGCCGGTCGATCCGCTCGAAGTCGATCCGGTCCTCCTCGCGCGGCACCGACGACTCGACCAGCGCGGTCATCCCCGCGCTGTACCAGTCCAAGTCGGCGTACTCGGCGGCGAACTCGGCCCACGGCCGCGACACCCGGTCGGGGTGGCCGGTGAACAGCTCGTGGAAGTAGCCCCAGGCGATCTCCTTGGCCAGCAGCGGCCACACGTCCGCCCGGAAGTCGAACTCCTCGGTCGCCGCGAGCAGCCGGTCGACCACCTCGCCGCCGAAGAACCGGGGCAGCGGCAGCGGGTCGCCTTGCAGCCGGTACCCGGTCTTCGAGTGGTACGGCACCCCGCGCCGCGACCCCACGTGGATCCGCGGCTCGTTGCCGGACGCCGTGTACCGCAATTCGCCGTCGACCCGCTCGAACTTTCCGCCGCGCCCTTGGGTGAGCAGCACCATCAGGTCGATGAACGCCAGCCCGAACCCGCGCAGCACCACGTCCGCGCCCGCCTCCACGGCCGACAAGTCGCTGTCGGCCGAGTAGTCCGGCGGCAGGTAGGTCAGCCCGTTCTCGGCCGCGTAGGAGGCCAGTTCCCGTTCCTCCGCACCGGTTTCCGCGTCCAGGTGGCCCAGCGTCAGCACCACGGCGTCGGCCACCAGCGGCGAGGTCCGGTCGGCGAGCCACACCCGTTGCCGACCGTGCACCGAGCCGGACATCCGCACGACCGTCGTCCGGTGCTGCCGGACGGTGATCCCCGGCGGCAGCGCGGCCACCGCGTCCCGGAAGAACCAGCCGAGGTACGCGCTCTGCAAGCGCCTGCTGGGAAACGTGGTCGGCTCCAACCGGCCGACCTCGGCGCGCACGTCGTCCGGGAGGTCCACATCGGACGGTGCGACCTTCTCGGCCCACTCCGCCAGCGACGGACCCGGCCGCACCGGGCCGTCGCAGACCACGCTGGCGTCGGTGAACATCGTGACGTCCACGGCCATGGAGTTCATCCGCAGCAGCTCGGACTGCTCGTACCGCCACACCCGCCCCGCGCCGACCGGGTGCGGGTCCACGACGTGGACCTCCAGCGCCGCGCCGGGGAACAGCTCCGGCGCGTTCACCGCGATCCGCTCGATCAGCCCGGCCGCTCGCGGACCGCCGCCGACCAGCACGAGCACCACCGGCTCCGAGGTCACAGCACCCTCGCCAGGAACTCGCGGGTGCGGGCGTGCCGGGGGTTGACCAGCAGCTCCCCCGGCGGACCGGACTCCACGACCTGACCCTCGTCCAGGAACACCACGGTGTCGGCGACCTGCCGGGCGAACGCCATCTCGTGCGTGACGACCACCATCGTCATGCCCGCCTCGGCGAGGTCGGCGATCACGGCCAGTACCTCACCGACCAGTTCGGGGTCGAGCGCGCTGGTCGGCTCGTCGAACAGCATCAGCTTCGGCTCCATCGCCAACGCCCGCGCGATGGCGATCCGCTGCTGCTGCCCGCCGGAGAGCTGCCGCGGGTAGGAGTCCTCGCGGCCCGCGAGCCCGACCCGTGCGATCAGCTCCCTGCCCAGCGCCACGGCGGCCGCGCGCCCGAGACCGCGCACGCCGATCGGCGCCTCCACCACGTTCTCCAGCACGGTCAGGTGCGGGAACAGGTTGAAGTTCTGGAACACCATGCCGATCGTCGCCCGCTGCCGGGTGATCGCCCGGTCCTTCAGCTCGTGCAACCGGCCCTTGTGCCTGCGGTAGCCGATCAGCTCGCCGTCGACCTCGATCTCGCCCGCGTTGATCTTCTCCAGGTGGTTCACGCACCGCAGCAGGGTGCTCTTGCCCGACCCGGACGGCCCGATCACGCAGGTGACCTCGCCCTGCCGCACCTGGAGGTCCACGCCCCGCAGCACGGGTGTCGTGCCGTAGCTCTTGTGCAGGTCGCTGATCCGCACGAGCGTCGCCGCGCTCATCGCAGCCGTCCCTTCAGCCTCTGCCACGGCGTGGGCGGCAGGGCGCGCGCCGCACCGCGCGCGTAGTACCGCTCCACGTAGTACTGCCCGACGCTCAGGACGCTCGTCACCACGACGTACCAGATGGTGGCGACCAGCAGCAGCGGGATGATCAGGTAGTTCCGGTTGTAGATGAGCTGCACCGAGAACAGCAGGTCCTGCACGGCCAGCACGCTCACGATCGACGTGCCCTTGAGCGTGCCGATCAGCGAGTTGCCCGCCGCCGGGATGATCGAGCGCATCGCCTGCGGCAGCACGATCCGCCGCAGGATCCGGCCGCGGCCCATGCCCAGTGCCAACGCCGCCTCGACCTGTCCTTGTTCCACGGACAGGACACCGCCGCGGACGATCTCGGCGGCGTAGGCGGCCTCGTGCAGCGTGAGGCCGATGATGACGGCGGCGGTCGGCCCGATGAGGTTGATCGAGCTGAGGCTGACGAAGTCCGGGCCGAACGGGATCCCGAAGGACAGCGTCGGGTACAGCGCGCCGATGTTGAACCAGAACAGCAGCTGCACGAGCAGCGGCACGGAGCGGAAGATCCAGACGTAGCCCCAGCTCACGCTGACGAGCACCGGGTTGCCGGACAGCCGCAGCACCGCGAGCAGCGTGCCGAGCGCGAACCCGAGCACGAGCGTCAACGCGGTCAGCCACAGCGTCAGGCCGAGGCCGCGCAGCACGACGTCGGCGGTGAAGTACTCGGCGACGACGCTCCACTGGAACGCCTCGTTCGTGACGACCGACCGCACGGCGGCGGCGAGCATCACCAGCACCACCACGGCGGAGATCCACCGGCCGGGGCGGCGCAGCGGGACGACCTCGGCGGGCGCGGTGCGGGCGGTGGACGGTGGTTGGAGATCGGTGGAAACGCTCACTGAAGGTCTCCGGAGGGCGAGGGACAGCACGGGAAACGGGTGCCGCGTCCCTCAACGCCGCTCCCCGATGAGAACTCCGCCACCACCGGGAAGTCAAGGGATTCCGAGGGTTGGACGCCCGTTCCACGTCTCGTTGACGAACTCCGGAACCGCTGGTCCACTGGGACCGTGGAAAGCCTGCGACTGGTCACCCGTGACCACATCGACCTCGGTCGGGTGTGGTCCGCCTCCTGTCCGCGCTGAGACCCACCACCGAGCGCGTCTCCCTCAACGCCTGACTCGGCCCCCTTCCTTCTCCTTGCCCGGCAACGGGTTTCCCGCACGCCCGCGCCGCCGCGGGCGTCTTTCCCGCACCACCACTGGGGAGTACTGACGTGCCTGTTGAATTCCTGGGTATCGGTGGCACCAACGACGGGTCGGAGACGAGCCCGCGCACCGGCGCCTCCTTCGACAAGGACTACACGCTGCGGCTGGCCCGCGCGCACGAGGACAACGGCTGGGACCGCGTGCTGTTCGCGTACGGCTCCGGCTCGCCGGAACCCGCGCAGGTGGCGGCTTTCGTGGCCACGAAGCTCGACAAGCTGCAGATCCTGCTGGCGCACCGGCCGAACGTGTCCTACCCCACCTTCGCCGCGAAGACGTTCGCCACGCTCGACCGGATCAGCGACGGCAGGCTCACCGTCCACTTCATCACCGGTGGCACGGACCACGAGCAGCAGCGCGAAGGCGACTACCTCACCAAGGACGAGCGCTACGACCGCACCCGCGAGTACATCGGCATCGTGAAGAAGGCGTGGACCTCGCGCGAGCCGTTCGACCACGAGGGCGCGCACTACCGGTTCGCCGACTTCGTCAGCGACACCTTCCCCGTGCAGCAGCCGCGGCCGAACGTGTCGTTCGGCGGCTCCTCGCCCGCCGCGTACCGGGCGGGCGGCGCGGAGGCGGACATCTACGCGCTGTGGGGCGAGCCGCTGGCCCAGACGGCGGAGCAGATCGAGTCGGTGAAGCAGGCCGCGCGGGACGCGGGACGCACGGACGTGCCGCGCATCCAGGTCGCGTTCCGCCCGATCCTCGGCGCGACCGAGGACCTGGCGTGGGAGAAGGCCCACCGCACGGTCGACGCGATCAAGCAGCGCACCAAGGGCGGCACCGCGGCCCTGACCAGGCGGCACTCGTTGACGAACCCGGAGAACACCGGCTCGCAACGGCTGCTGGCGCTGGCGGAGCAGGGCGAGCGCTTCGACCGCGCCCTGTGGACGCCGACCGCCGCGGCGACCGGCGGCGCGGGCAACTCCAACGCCCTGGTCGGCACCCCGGAAACCGTGGCGCAGGCGCTGCTGGACTACTACGACCTCGGCGTGGACATCCTGTCCGCCCGCGGCTACCACATCCTGAACGACGCGATCGACTTCGGCCGCTACGTGATCCCGATCGTCCGCGAGGAGGTCGCCAAGCGCGACCGCGACCGCGCGGCGGCCGAGGCCAAGGCGCAGGAACCGGTGCGCGAGTCGATCTCGGTCGACGGATGACGGTCGACCAGTTGGAGGTGCGGCGGGTCGATCCGACGGACCCGCTCACCGCGCCGATGATGGCCGAGCTGACGCACGAGTACGTGACCCGCTACGGCGAGGAAGCGCTCCAGGAGATGTCGCGCTACCCGACGGAGCTGTTCCGGCCGCCGGACGGGACGCTGCTGCTCCTGCTGGAGGACGGCGCGCCCGTGGCGGGCGGGGCGTTCAAGCGGTTCGACGGCGAGACGGCCGAGTTGAAGCGGATCTGGACGAGTGCCGGGCACCGGCGGCGCGGGCTGGGCCGCCGGGTCGTCGCCGAGCTGGAGCGCGAGGCCGTCGACCTCGGGTACCGGCGGCTCTACCTGACCACCGGGCCGCGCCAGCCGGAGGCCAAGAACCTCTACCTGGTGCTGGGCTACACGGCCCTGTTCGACGTGAGCGAGCCACCGACCGCCGGGCCCCTGCCCTTCGAGAAGTTCCTGCCGTCCGAGGAGACGTCGACGTGAAGAGACCCAAGCGCGGCAAGCTGTACTCGCTGCTGATGCTGTCGTTCGCCCTCTCGTTCGCCACGGCCGCCTGCGGCACCGGGTCCGCCGATGCGGGCGGGGCGTCGAAGTCCGCGGCCCCGACCGCGGACGTGCTGTCCGGCGTGGCGAAGGACGACGCCATCGCGGCGCTGCTGCCCGACGCCACCAGGCAGGCGGGCGTGGTCAAGTTCGCGTCGTCGGTCGGCAGCACCCCGCCGTCGGCCTTCTACGCCGAGGACAACAAGACCGTCCAGGGCGTGGACATCGAGATCGCCGCCGCCGTCGGGCAGGTGCTCGGGGTGAGGATCGACCGGGAGGTCGCGAGCTTCGAGGCGATCCTGCCCGCGTTGAGCAGCGGCAAGTACGAGGTCGGCACCGGCAACTTCGGCGTGACCGAGGCGCGGAAGAAGACGATCGACTTCGTCACCTACATCAACGACGGCCAGGGCTTCGCCGTCCGCAAGGGCGACGACCGGGTCAAGGAGGTCAAGAAGCTCGACCAGCTCTGCGGGCTGAAGATCGGCACGGGGGCCGGGACGACGTTCGAGGCGACCCTGGAGAAGGAGAAGCACGTGTGCGCGGACGCCGGGAAACCGGCGTACGAGGTGTCGAGCTTCGGCGACAACGGCGCGATCTACCTCGGACTTCAGCAGCAGCACATCGACGTGATCATGAGCACCATCAACGGGCTGCGGCACGCCGCCGCCGAACAGCCGAACCTGCAATTCCTGAACGAGTTCAAACGGCTCGACGTCGGATTCGCGTTCAAAAAGGGTTCACCGCTCGCGCCCGCGTTCCAGGCCGCGGTGAACAAGCTCATCAAGGACGGGACGTACGGGAAGATCCTGGACAAGTGGGGCACCAAGGACTCCGCGATCCCGGAATCGCGGATCAGCCCGCCCGAACTCACCTGAGCACCGCTCGCACCGGGGCCGGGTCTCCCCTCGTGGAGGCCCGGCTCAACGCGTTTAGCAGCCTACCGGCGAGTAGGCACGCACCACTTCCGCGTGACGCGCATCCGGACGAAATCCGGGTGCTCGGGTTGGGGAGGGCGCGCGGGATCAGTAAGCTCACTCGTAGCCAGCGACCTATGACTGAGTGTGCCGCGGTGGAACTGCTCCACCCGTCGACCGCGACCCCCGAACGAGTGAAATTGGAGCGTCCGTGCACAGCGCCTGCCGGGGCGGTAGCCACGATGTGCGCTTTCGCCGAACACGGAGAACGACCAGTACCCATTCCGCGAATGGGCCGCGGGTCTGAATGGCGATGGTCGATCAGCACGGGACGACTCCCGAACCTCGGACAACGCTCGACGAGTTCCCGCTCGTCCGGGAGGATTTCGCGCACCGCTGGACCGCGCTGATCAGCAGCACCGTGTTGGCGAACATCACCAGGCCGGAACTCGAACAACTGCTCGCCGTGTTCACGACCCAGGTCCTCCAGGCGGTCTCCGCCGACCCGCACGACCCCGAACTCGGCCGCCGACTCGGCCGGAGCATGGTCGAGCACGACTTCATCTCCTCCGAGACCCTGGAACGGACGATCGCGTTCCTGGGCGAGTCGCTGATCCCCCACTTCCACCTGCCGCCGACGTGGTCGGGCAGGCTCGTCCGGGTCCTCGGCGGGCTGGCCGCCGGGTACAGCGACGGGCTGCGCGACCGCACGCTCGACGAGCAGGAGCTGAGCAAGACCGCCGCCGTCATCGCCACCCGCCGGGCCGAGGCCGCCCACTACGACAGCGAGACGAAGTTCCGCGCGATCTTCAACTCCTCGGCCATCAGCATGGCCGTGCTCGGCCTCGCCGACGAGATGCTCGACTTCAACGAGGCGCTGCTCGGCCTGCTGCACTACGAGCGGTGCGACCTGCGGGCGGTCAAGGCCCGCGACCTGCTGCACCCCGGCGACCGCGAGTCGATCCAGAACGTGATCGACCAGCTCGCGTCCGGGGCCGTCGAGCACCACCGCAGCGAACGCCGGATGCTGCGCAGCGACGGCGAGGTCGTGGAGACGCTGCTCGCGTTGTCGCTGGTCCGCAAGCCGACCGGTGAGCCCGCGTACTACGTGGCGATGATCGAGAACATGAACGAGCTGCGGGCGTTGCAGACGCAGCTCGTGCGGCAGAGCCTGAACGACGTGCAGACCGGTCTGGCCAACCGGCAGCAGTACCTCGGCTGGCTGGAGAACGCGGCGGGCACCCAGGGCCCGGCGAGCCTCGCGCTCGCGCACTTCGACATCGACGGGTTCCGCGTCATCAACGACGCGTTCGGCCACGACGTCGGCAACCGGATCCTGGTGGACGTGGCGAACCACCTGCGCGCGGTGTTCGACGGCGTCGGCCAGATCGCCCGGATCGGGCCGGACGAGTTCGGCGTGCTGGTGAAGGACCCCAAGGACACCCCGGCCGTGATCGCGCTGGTGGACGAGGCGCTGGAGCTGCTGACCGAGCCGGTGTACGTCGACGAGCACGGCATCGGCGTCACGGCCAGCGTCGGCGTCGTCGCCCGCCAGTCCAGGGGTGTCGACGCCTCGGAGCTGCTGCGCTGCGCGGAGATCACGGTCGGCTGGGCGAAGGCCGACGGCAAGGCCCAGTGGGCGCTCTACGACCGTGACCGCGACCTGCGCGACCGTGAGCTGTGCGTGCTGGCCGCGTCCATCCCCGGCGGGTTGGAGCTGGGCGAGTTCCGCGTCGACTACGAGCCCGTGGTGTCGCTGGCCGACGGCGGCCTGGTCGCCGTCGAGGCCAAGCTCCGCTGGGACCACCCCGAACGCGGTCTGCTCGACCCCGAGCAGTTCCTGCCGTTGACCAGCAGCACCGGCATGGTGCTGAGGCTGAGCCGCTGGGCCTTGGAGCGGGCCTGCGAGGACGCCGGCCGCTGGTTCGCCGCCTTCGGCGACCGCGCCCCCGTGCTGAGCATGGACCTGACCGCCAGGCACTGCCAGGAACCGGAGCTGGTGACCGAGATCGGCCACCTCCTCCAGCGCACCGGCCTGCCGGCGAAGCTGCTCCAGTTCGAGCTGCACGAGGCCCTGCCCGCGCTCATCACCGACGACCAGGCCGACGAACTGGACATCCTCGCGGGCCGAGGCGTGCGCCTGATCCTGGACAGGCTGGCGGGCGGCAACATCTCCAGCGAACGCATCCGCCAGATCCCGTTGGGCGGCCTGAAGTTCGCGGGCTGCCTGGTCCACGGCCTGGACGACGGCGCGAACCTCATCGACGAGAGCGCGGCGACCGCGCTGATGAAGTGGTCGGGCATCCTGCGCATGCCGCTGATGGCCGAGGGCGTCCGGTCGGAGACCGAGGCCAAGCGCCTGGCCGAGCTGGGCATCCGCTGGGCGCAGGGCCCGCACTTCGGCGAGGCCGTGTCGGCGGACGAGATCCACACCAGGCTCGAGGCGACCGGCGGCTGATTCTCTTGGGAAGTCCTGGGTGTTCGCTCAGGTTCCTCACAACCTCGGGGGCGACAGTGGAGCCATGACCGAGACGCGACAGGATTTCCCCGCGATGAGCGGGTCGTTGAACGACGAGGCCAAGGCGCCGGGGTTCTGGCGCCGCACCTCCACCAAGCTGACCGCGGCGGCGTTCGCGGCGGCAGTGGTCGCCGGGACCGCGGGCGGGCTCATCGGAGCCGCGAGCGTTCCCTCCGCCGTGAGCGCGTCGGTGACCAGTTCCCCCGTTGTGAAGACCTCGACAGGTTCGTCCACAGAGGACGTGAGCGCCATCGCGTCCTCCGTGCTCCCCAGCGTGGTGCAGGTGAACACGACCGTGGCGCAGGGCAGCGGGATCGGCTCCGGCGTCGTGCTGAGCGCGGACGGCAAGATCCTGACCAACAACCACGTGATCTCCGGGGCGCAGCAGATCTCCGTGACCACCAACGACGGCAAGGAGTACGCCGCCACCGTCGTCAACGCCGACCCGACCAGCGACCTCGCCGTCCTCAAGCTGACCGGCGCGAGCGGCCTCACCCCCGCCACGTTCGGCGACTCGTCCACGGTCGCCGTCGGCGACCAGGTCGTGGCGATCGGCTCGCCGGAGGGCTTGCAGGGCACCGTGACGTCCGGCATCATCAGCGCGCTCGACCGCACGGTGAACGTCCCCGGCGAGACCCGCCGCTCCGCGGGCACGAGCTACCAGGCGATCCAGACCGACGCGTCGATCAACCCCGGCAACTCCGGCGGCCCGCTGCTCAACTCGTCGGGCCAGGTGATCGGCATCAACTCGGCGATCTACTCCCCCGCCAGCGGCGCCGAGCAGGCGGGCAGCGTCGGCATCGGCTTCTCCATCCCGTCCAACCAGGCCATGCAGATCGCGAACCAGCTGATGGCGTCGACTAACTGAGTCCGGTGAGGACGGACACGCGCACGTGTTCGGCAAAGGGCCCGAGGTGTTCCAGTGACCGGCGGATCCGCTCTTCGAAGAGCGGCCGCCGGTCCTTCGTCGGCAGCTTCGCCAGCGGCAGCGCCGAGTAGACGCCGCCGATCACGTGCTCCAGGTCCAGCTCGTCGGTGTACTCGACGGTGGTGTGCCCGACCTCGTACCCCGCCCCGCTCAACGCCTCGGCGTACCGGTCCCGATCGGCCTCCGCCGTCCCGCAGGTGTTCTTGACCTCCGTGCCCAACCAGTCCTCCAACACCTTGCGGAGGGCCCGTGACCACTCGGTTTCCTGGAGCCACAACGGAGTCCCGTTGGCCACCACGGCGATCCCGCCGCCCGGCCGGAACCTCGGCCCCAGCTCGCGGAACAGGCGCACGTGGTCCATCCAGTGCAGGGCCTGCCCGATCGTCACGGCCCCGAGCCCGTCCACCTCGGGCAACTCGGTGTCGGACCCCAGCTGCCAGGTGATGTTCGCCTTCCGCGCCCCTTTGGCCAGCATGTCCGCCGACGGGTCCACGCCGATGACGCGCCCCACCCGTTCCGCCATCGGCACCGTCAACTGGCCCGTGCCGCACCCCAGGTCGAGGACCGTGTCGTCGCCGGTCAACCCGAACGTGGTCACCAGGTCGTCGAACACCTCGGCCGGATACCCGCGCCGGTACGCCGCGTAGAAGTCCGCCACCTCACCCGCGAATCCCAGATCCATGGCGTCCACCATGCCGCGCGCCCCACCGGCCCCGACAGGCTTTCCGCTCTCAGCGCACGACCCGGTACCGCAGGTGCGTGACCCCGTCGGACGCCACGACCCTGGTCTGCTCCAGCACGACCGGCCCGTCCCCGAAGTGCTCCAACAACCGCACCCCGCCACCGAGCAGCAGCGGCGTGACGCTCACCTGGATCTCGTCCAGCTTCCCCAGCCGCAACAACTGCTGAGCGGGCGAAGCACCGCACACCGACACGACCTTGTCCCCGGCCGCCTCCTGCGCCAACTCCAACGCCCGCTCGATCCCCTCGGTCACGAACGACACGCGAGGACTCCACCGCCCTTCGGTCGGCGGCTCGTGCGTCAGCACGAAGATCGGCACGTCGATCGGATGCCCGTCAGCCCACCCACCGGCGATGTCGAACGTCCGCCGCCCACTGATGATCGCCCCACCCTCGCTCATCCACTCGTCGACCACGGGCTTGCTGGCGTCGGGAGGCCGCAACCGCCGCTCGACCTGATTCCCCTCAGGGCCCGCGCTCATCCACGCGAACAGCCCTTCCCCGCCCCGCCCGAGCGGCGACTCCAGCCCGTCACCGGGCCCGGCGATGAACCCGTCGAGCGAGATGCTGAGGTCGACGATGACACTGCCCATGACTCCTCCAAGCAACGGCGACAGAGGTGAGACCGCCTTGGGCCGTCGAACTCATCGCGCCACGCGCAAACACGCGGACCACCCCCGAAAGGGTGATCCGCGTGCGGGTGGAGCGAGTCAGGCCCAGTCCGGCCTGAGGGGCATCTTGGCGTTGCCCCGGTCGAGTTTCACGCCAAGGACCTGGTGGAGCTGGATGTTGTTGCGGTCGAAGCCGAGCCTGCTCGCGGCCAGGTACAGGCGCCACACGCGGGCCCTCGCCTCGCCCACCTCCTCGACCGCCTCGTCCCAGTGGTCGTCGAGGTTGCGGCCCCACGCCGCCAGGGTGAGGGCGTAGTGCTCGCGGATGTTCTCCTCGTGCCTGACCTCGAAGCCGGTGTCGGTCATGAGCGACACGATGTGGCCGGGGCCGACCAGTTCGCCGTCCGGGAACACGTAGCGGTCGATGAAGCCGCCCGTCCGTGCCCGCTGGAGGTTGTTGGGCCTGGTGATGCAGTGGTTCAGCATCCTGCCGCCCGGCTTCAGCTTCCCGTACAGGGACTTGAAGTACGACGGCAGCTTGGCCTTGCCGATGTGCTCGGTGAGGCCGATCGAGCTGATCGCGTCGAAGCCCTCCTCGCGGACGTCGCGGTAGTCCAGGAAGCGGACCTCGGCCAGCTCCGACAGACCCGCCTCGACGATGGCCTTCTGCGCCCACTCGGCCTGGTTGCGGGACAGCGTCACGCCGACCGCGCGCACGCCGTAGTGCTTGGCGGCGTGCATGACCATGCCGCCCCAGCCGCAGCCGACGTCCAGCAGCCGCATGCCCTCCTTCAGCCCCAGCTTGCGGGCCACGAGGTCGTGCTTGGCGAACTGGGCGTCCTCCAGCGTGGCGTCCGCCGTCGGGTAGACCGCGCAGGTGTAGGCCATGGACGGGCCGAGCACCCACTCGTAGAACTTGTTGGACACGTCGTAGTGGTGCGCGATCGCCTCGCGGTCGCGGGCCTTCGAGTGGCGCATCCCGTGCAGGCGCCGCTCCTGGGCGGGCACCTCGACCTTGTTGTTCACCCGGACGCGGCCGAGCATGGCGAGCAGGTTGAGCCGCTGCGACCACGGCACCTCGCGCAGGCTCAGCTCCGACAGGTGCGCGAGCGCCCCGTGGACGTCGCCGATGATCTCCAGGTTCCCCGTCACGTAGGCGCGGGCGAGTCCCAGCTCCCCCGGCGCGGACGCCAGGTAGGACAACGCCATGGGCGTGCGCACCTCGATGCGCATGCCCGCCCCCTCCGGACCGGCGTGACTGCCGTCGTAAGCGCTGAACTCGACGGCCTGGTCGCTGCCGACCACTTGTTGGAACACCTCCGCCAACCGCATGGGCCCCGGCTCCTTTCTACCTTCGGAGAACACACTTGGCGTACAGGTCGGGGAGGCGACTCCCCTTGTCGTACCGCCCCTTCAAGGCCAGGTAGGCCTCGCCGTTGTAGTGCCGCCAGAACTCCTCCTCCTCGTAGTACGAGTCGGAGTACAGCGACTTGTGCCCACCCAGCTCGGACACCTTCGCCTCGATCAACCTGTTGCGGCTGCCCATTTCTTCCCCCGGTCGCAACGAGACCGACGACCAAAACCCCACGTTCACGTACAGCGTGTCCGCGTCCATGGGGTAGAGGGGCCATCCGCCGCGGTCGCGCAGCCGAACGGGGCACAGCCACACGGGGCTGATGCCGATCTCGCGCTCGAAGAAGTCGAGGAACTCCGGCAGCTCGTCGACCGGGATCTCCACGTCCTGGATGACCGGCTCCTGGACGGCCTTGGACAGCCGGTCGGAGAAGCCGTGCCGCCGGTCGAACGCGACGATCTTCCGGTAGACATCGGACCGCAGGTACTTCTTCGGCCACAGCCTGCGGACCACCGGGTGCTGGGCGCCGAACGCCCGCGAGCACCAGAACCAGTCGGTGTCCCAGCGCCAGATGTAGTCCCGCACGGTCAGGTAGTCCGTCCGGTTCGACTGGATCGACCGGTAGAAGATGGTGTTGCCGGTGTAGTCCGACGTGCCCGGAGCCTCGTCCACGAAGTCCGCGAGCGTCAGGTACATCTCGGTCCCGGTGAACACCGTGCCGTCGATGAAGTCGACCCGTTCGCCCTGGTACTCGCCGTCCGCGCAGACGCCCGCGATGACCTCGGCGCACTCGCGCGCGCTCCCGAAGGGAACGTGCCGCAGCCGGACGTACGGCTTGACCCGCTCCAGCTCGATCTCGAGCCGCAACGTGTAGCCGAGCGTGCCGTAGGAGTTCGGGAAACCCCGGAACAGCGGGTCTTCCGGGCGCACGACGACGACCTCGCCGTCGCCGGTGAGGACCTCCAGCTCCTTCACGGACTCGTGCGGGAGTCCGTTGCGGAAGGAGCTGGACTCGATGCCGAGGCCCGCGACCGCGCCGCCGAGCGTGATCGTCTTGAGCTGCGGGACGACCAGCGGCATCAGTCCGTGCGGGAGGGTCGCGTCGACCAGGTCCTCGTAGGTCGTCATGCCCTGGACCTGTGCGGTGCGGGCGTCCGGGTCGACGGACAGGACCCGGTTGAAGCGGGCGACGTCGAGCCCGCCCGCCTGGTCCTGGCGGAAGCGGAAGAGGTTGGAGGTGGGCTTGGCGAGGCGCACGGGACTGCCCGCGGGGATCGCGGCGTACTGCTGGCGCAGTGCCGCTACGGCCTCGGAGTGGGCTCCTGCCGGAGCCGCCTGCGCAGGGTGGCTGCTCACAGGTCCGACGTTAGGCCGATCAATCGTTCTCGGCATCCCCAAATCACCCGACTGATGCGGGTTGATCCCACTCTGTGGTCGAACGAAACCTCCGAGCAACGAAGAACCGGACATTACCGACGAGTAGAACCGGTCTAGGCTGGCGGCATGACCCACGCCACACACGAGGTCACCAACCAGGTGCCGCCGCTGTCCGGCCACGACGTCGCGGCCGATCCCGCGCTGCTCGACGCGCTGCACCGCGGCGGCGCGGGGTGGGCCGAGGCCGAGGTGCACGAGCTCGGCAGGCTCGCCGGCCGCCAGGACACGATCGACCTCGCCCGGCAGGCCAACGAGCACCCGCCGGTGCTGCGGACCCACGACCGGTACGGCCACCGGATCGACGAGGTCGAGTTCCACCCGGCGTGGCACCGGCTGATGGAGACCGCGGTCGGCCACGGCCTGCACGCGGCGCCGTGGCGCGACGAGCGGCCCGGCGCGCACCTGGCCCGCGCGGCGAAGATGTTCGTCTGGAACCAGGCCGAGGCGGGGCACGGCTGCCCGATCTCGATGACCTACGCCGCAGTCCCGGCCCTGCGCACCACCCCTGAGCTGGCAGAACGGTTCGAGCCGCTGCTCGCCTCGACGGAGTACGACTTCGGCCTGCGCGCCCCCGAGGGCAAGCGCGGGCTGATCGCGGGCATGTCGATGACCGAGAAGCAGGGCGGATCGGACGTCCGGGCGAACACCACCACGGCCCGCCCCGCGGGCGACGGCACGTACCTCCTCACCGGGCACAAGTGGTTCACGTCCGCGCCGATGTCCGACCTGTTCCTCACGCTGGCGCAGGCGCCCGGCGGCCTGTCGTGCTTCCTGCTGCCCAGGGTGCTGCCGGACGGGACGCGCAACGCGATGTTCCTCCAGCGCCTCAAGGACAAGCTGGGCAACAAGTCCAACGCGTCGGCCGAGCTGGAGTACGACGGCGCGGTCGGCTGGCTCGTCGGTGAGGAGGGCAGGGGCGTGCGGACCATCATCGAGATGGTCAACATGACCAGGCTGGACTGCGTGGTCGGCAGCGCGTCCGGGATGCGGTTCGGCCTCGCGCAGGCCACGCACCACGCGGCGCACCGCAAGGCGTTCGGGAGCTACCTGGTCGACCAGCCGCTGATGCGCAACGTGCTGGCGGACCTGGCGGTCGAGTCCGAGGCGGCCACGACCGTGGCGATGCACCTGGCGGGCACGACGGGCGCGTTCCGCAGGCTGGCGCTGGCCGTGACGAAGTACTGGGTGTGCAAGCGCGGTCCCGTGCACGCGGCCGAGGCGCTGGAATGCCTGGGCGGCAACGGGTACATCGAGGACTCGGGGATGCCGAGGCTGTTCCGGGAGTCGCCGCTGATGTCCATCTGGGAGGGGTCCGGCAACGTCGCCGCGCTGGACGTGCTGCGCGCGATGGGCCGGGAACCCGAGTCCGTGCAGGCGTTCTTCACCGAGCTGGACACCGCGCGCGGCGCGGACCGGCGGCTGGACGCGGCGGTCGACGGTCTGCGCGCGGACCTGGCGGACACGGCCGACCTGGAACTGCGGGCTCGACGGCTCGTGGAGCGGATGGCGTTGGTGTTGCAGGGTTCCCTGCTCGTGCGGTTCGGTCACCCGGCCGTGGCGGACGCGTTCACCGCGTCGCGGCTGGCGGGTGACTGGGGTGTCGCGTTCGGCACGCTGCCCAGGGGCGTCGACACCGGCGCGATCGTCGAACGCGGCCTGCCGAAGCCTTGACCGTGGACAGCGGGAGACTGCTGGGGATCTTGGCGGACGAGGTCCGCCGCCTGCGCGTGCTGGCGGGCGGCGACCTCACCGCGCCCGTGCCGACCTGCCCCGGCTGGACGGTCGGCAATCTCGTCGCCCACGTCGCCCGCGGCTTCCGGACCGTGGTGGGCAAGGAGGCCGAACCGCCGGACACCACGGCGGTCACGGCACTCGACCAGGCCTACGCGGCGCTCTCGGCGGCGTTCGCCGACCGCCCGGACCGCTTCTGGATCCGCCGGATGGCCCAGGAGGCGGCGATCCACCGGTTCGACGCGGAGGTGGCACTGGGCACCCCGCTGACCCCGTTCCCCGAGGACTTCGCCGCGGACGCGATCGGCGAGATGCTGGACGTCTTCCTGCACCGCGAGACCCGCACCTGGCCGGAGGACTACGCCCCCGACCTGACCGAGTGGGGCACGCACTGGCTGCGGGTGGCCGACTGGCGGGTCGACGTCCACCCCACGGGCGTGGACGTGACCCCGATCGAGTCGCTCGACGCGGACGCCTCGGTGTTGGGGCGGCCCGGCGCGGTGCTGCTGTGGCTGTACAACCGGGGCGAGGACGTCCAGGTGAGCGGCGACCCCGAGCGGATCGCCCAGGTGCGACGGTTGTTGACGACGGCGATGAACGTGGTGTGACAACCGCGGACTCCGGTTTCGGCCGGAGTCCGCGGAGCGCTACAGCCCCAGTTCGCGGGCGATCAGCATGCGCTGCACCTCGCTGGTGCCCTCGCCGATCTCCAGGATCTTCGCGTCGCGGTAGAAGCGGCCCACGGGGTACTCGTTCATGAAGCCGTAGCCGCCGAAGATCTGCGTCGCCTCACGGGCGTTGTCCATCGCGGCCTCGGAGGAGACGAGCTTGGCGATGGCTGCTTCCTTCTTGAACGGTTCGCCGCGCAGCATCTTCGCCGCCGCCGCGTAGTACGCCAGGCGGGCGTTGTAGGCGCGGACCTCCATGTCGGCGATCTTGAACTTGATCGCCTGGTACTCGCCGATCTTGTGGCCGAACGCCTCGCGCTCGCCCACGTACTTCAGGCTCTCGTCCACGCAGCCCTGCGCCAAGCCGACGCCGAGCGCGGCGATGGCGATCCGGCCCTCGTCCAACGTCTGGAGGAACTGGGCGTAGCCGCGGCCGCGTTGGCCGAGCAGGTTGGCCTCGGGCACCTTGCAGTCCACGAAGGACAGTTCGCGGGTGTCGGAGGCGTTCCAGCCGACCTTGGAGTACTTCTTCGACACGGTGAACCCCGGCGTGCCCGTGGGCACGATGATCGCCGAGATCTCCTTGCGCCCGTCGGGCTTCGTGCCGGTCACGGCCGCCACGGTCACCAGGCCGGTGATGTCGGTGCCGGAGTTCGTGATGAACGCCTTGGTGCCGTTGAGCACCCAGTGCCCGTCCACCAGCTTCGCGGTGGTGCGCAACGCGCCCGCGTCGCTGCCGCCGCCGGGCTCGGTCAGGCCGAACGCGCCGAGCACCTCGCCGGAGCACATGCCCTCCAGCCACTGGGCGCGCTGCTCGTCGGTGCCGAACCGGAAGACCGGCATCGCACCCAGCGACACCCCGGCCTCCAGGGTGATGGCGACGGACGAGTCGACGCGGGCCAACTCCTCCAAGGCAAGGCAGAGGGCGAAGTAGTCGCCGCCCATGCCGCCGTGCTCCTCGGGGAACGGCAGGCCGAACAGGCCCATGCGGCCCATCTTGGCGACGATCTCGTACGGGAACTCGCACCGCTCGTAGAGGTCGCCGATGACCGGGGCGACCTCGTCGCGGGCGAACTCCTCGACGGTCTTGCGCAGCGCTTCGTATTCCTCATCGAGGCGGAAGTCCAACATCGGTCACTCCTGGTGGGGGACTACGACGGCTAGGGTCTGGTCCAGCGCGACCTGGTGGCCCGCCTGGACGTTCACTTCGGTGAGCACGCCGTCGACGGGTGCGACCACGGAGTGCTCCATCTTCATCGCCTCGACGACGAACAGCGCTTGGCCCTTGACGACGGAGTCGCCAAGGGACGCCCGGACCACCAGCACGGTGCCGGGCATCGGGCTCGTGACCGGCCCGGCCGCGCCAACCGCACTCCGCCCGGCGGACTCCAGCGGCTCGGTCTCGGTCAACGCCCACGAGCGCCCCTCGGCCCCCAGCCACAGCACGCGCCCGTCGCGGGCCATCGCGTACCGCCGGGTGCCCACGACCAGGTCGCCGTCCCGCACCTCGGCCCGGAGCCGCACCGGTTCCGCCGAACCCACGGCCACCTCCGCGCCCCGGACCCGCACCTCGGTCGTCTCCCGGCCCGCCACGTCGACGCGCACGGCGGTCCACGCGTGCTCGCCGACCCGCCACCCGCCGACCTGGTCCCACGGGTCCGTGCCGCGCGGCGCCAGCTGCCGTTCCAGCGCCGCGGCCGCCAGCACCTCGTCCGGCACGTCGTGGGTCACCAACTCGTCCAGCTTGCGCTCGACCAGCCCGGTGTCCAGCAGCCCGGCGCGAACGTCCACATCGGACAGCAGCGACCGGAGGAACGGGATGTTCGTGGTGACGCCGAGCAGCACCATCCGGCCCAGCGCGGAGCGCAGCTTGCGCAGCGCCTCCTCGCGCGTCCGGCCGTACGCGATCACCTTGGCCAACATGGGGTCGTAATCGCTGCCGACCGTCAACCCCACCTGCAACGCCGAGTCGATCCGCACGTCGTCCGGCTCGCTCAGCGCCAACACCCGGCCACCGGTCGGCAGGAAACCGCGGGCGGGGTCCTCGGCGTAGATCCGCGCTTCGACGGCGTGACCGGTCAACGAGACCTCGGTGAAGTCCAGCGGCTCGCCGGACGCCACGCGGAGCTGCCACTCGACCAGGTCGACGCCGGTCACCAACTCGGTCACCGGGTGCTCGACCTGGAGCCGGGTGTTCATCTCCATGAAGAAGTAGTCGCCGGACGTGCCGTCGACGATGAACTCGACCGTGCCCGCGCCCAGGTAGCCGACGGACTTGGCCGCGTCGACCGCCGCCTGCCCCATCGCCGCTCGGGTCTCCGGGTCCAGCAGCGGGGACGGGGCCTCTTCGATGATCTTCTGGTGCCGCCGCTGGAGGCTGCACTCGCGCTCGCCGAGGTGGACGGCATTGCCGTGCGCGTCGGCCAGCACCTGGATCTCGATGTGCCGGGGGTTGGTCACGAACCGCTCGATCAGCAGCGTGTCGTCGCCGAACGACCCGCGCGCCTCGCGCCGGGCCGACTCGATCGCGTCCCGCAGCGCCGACTCCTCGTGGACCAGCCGCATCCCCTTGCCGCCACCGCCCGCGGACGGCTTGAGCAGCACCGGGAAGCCGATCTCCAGTGCGGCGTCCACCAGCGCGTCGTCGGTCATGCCGGGCTCGGTGCGCCCCGGCACCACCGGCACGCCCGCCGCCCGCACGGTCAGCTTCGCGCGGATCTTGTCGCCCATCGCCTCGATCGCGTCCGGGCTCGGCCCGATGAAGACCAGCCCGGCCTTCTCGCAGGCGCGGGCGAACTCCGCGTTCTCCGCCAGAAAGCCGTAGCCGGGGTGCACGGCCTGCGCGCCCGACGCCAGCGCGGCGTCCACGATCCGCTCGATCGAGAGGTAGCTCTCCCGCGCGGCGGCGGGCCCGATCCGCACGGCGACGTCCGCCTCACGCACGTGCCGCGCGTCGGCGTCGGCGTCGCTGTACACCGCGACGGACCGGATCCCCAGTTCCCGCAAGGCCTTGACGACGCGGACCGCGATCTCGCCGCGGTTGGCCACCAGCACACTGTCGAACATGCCGCTCACATCCGGAAGATGCCGTAGGAGACCGGGTCCAGCGGCGCGTTGGCCGCCGTCGACAGCGCGAGTCCGAGCACCTGGCGGGTGTCCATCGGGTCGATCACGCCGTCGTCCCACAGCCGGGCCGTGGAGTAGTACGGGTTGCCCTGCTCCTCGTACTGCGCGCGGATCGGCTCCTTGAACGCCTCTTCGTCCTCGGCCGACCACTCGTCGCCGAGCTGGTCGCGGCGCACGGTCGCGAGCACCGACGCCGCCTGCTCGCCACCCATCACCGAGATCCGGGCGTTCGGCCACATCCACAGGTAGCGCGGCGAGTACGCCCGGCCGCACATCGAGTAGTTGCCCGCGCCGAACGAGCCGCCGATGACCACGGTGAACTTGGGCACCCGCGCGCACGCCACCGCGGTCACCATCTTCGCGCCGTGCTTGGCGATGCCGCCCGCCTCGTACTCGCGGCCGACCATGAACCCGCTGATGTTCTGGAGGAACACCAGCGGCACCGACCGCTGGTCGCACAACTCGACGAAGTGCGCGCCCTTCACGGCCGACTCGCCGAACAGGATCCCGTTGTTCGCCACGATCCCCACGGGGTGCCCGTGGATGCGCGCGAAACCGGTGACCAGCGTCGAGCCGTACTCCTTCTTGAACTCCTGGAACCGGCTGCCGTCGACGATCCGCGCGATCACCTCGCGCACGTCGTACGGCGTCCGGCTGTCCGTCGGCACGACCCCGTAGAGCTGCTCCGGGTCGACCGCGGGCTCCTCGGACGGCTCGACGTCCCACGGCCTCGGCGCGCGCGGCCCCAGCGTGCTGATGATCGACCGGACCATCCGCAGCGCGTGCGGGTCGTCGTCGGCCAGGTGGTCCGTCACGCCGGACGTGCGCGAGTGCAGGTCGCCGCCGCCCAGCTCCTCGGCGGTCACGACCTCGCCCGTCGCGGCCTTCACCAGCGGCGGGCCGCCCAGGAAGATCGTCCCCTGGTTGCGCACGATCACGGCCTCGTCGCTCATCGCGGGCACGTACGCGCCGCCCGCGGTGCACGACCCCAGCACCGCGGCGATCTGCGGGATGCCGCGGCTGGACATCGTGGCCTGGTTGAAGAAGATCCGACCGAAGTGCTCGCGGTCGGGGAACACCTCGTCCTGGCGGGGCAGGAACGCCCCGCCGGAGTCGACGAGGTAGACGCACGGGAGGTTGTTGTGCAGCGCCACTTCCTGGGCGCGCAGGTGCTTCTTGACGGTGATCGGGTAGTACGTGCCGCCCTTGACCGTGGCGTCGTTGGCGACGATCACGCACTCGCGCCCGGACACCCGGCCGACCCCGGTGATGATCCCGGCGGCGGGGGCCTCGTCGGCGTACATGCCGTCGGCGGCCAGCGGCGACAGCTCCAGGAACGGCGACCCCGGATCCACCAGCGCGTCCACCCGGTCGCGGGGCAGCAGCTTGCCGCGCGCCACGTGCCGCTCGCGCGACTTCTCCGGACCACCCCGCCCGGCCTTCGCGAGCTTCGCCCGCAGCTCGTCGACGAGGGTGGCGTGCTCCTTCGCGTAGCGCTGGAACGCCTCACCGGAGGGATCGGCGGCGGTACGCAGGACCGGGGCGTCCATGGGCTCCTCGCGAGGGTGGTTAGCAGCCGTTAACTCCCCCGATGTTAGCGCCTGTTAACACGCCCGTCCACCGGACGCCCTTCACCATCGCAGGTTCTCGGCGACCACACCTGACGAGGCCGTCCCGACATGCGGGAGCACGGCTCCCGCGGCCCGACCCTCACCGAGCCGCGGAAGCCGCAGGCCTCAGCCCGTCGCCGCCGTCAGGGCGGGCAGGTAACCGAGCTTCTGGCCGTTCTTGTTCGGGTGGTAGGACTCGTCCACCGGGAAGCTCAGGCTGTTCAGCCACCAGTCGCCCGAGCAGATCTCGTGCCCGGTGAACGCGCTCCGCACGTCCTGGTAGGCGAACGCCCTCGCCCCGGCCCGCCCGGAGATGACCGAGGCCAGCACGTCGGACGCGGAGTTGATCGCGGCCCGCTTGGTGTCGCTCAGCCCGACGTTGCAGGAGCCGGGCACCTTGTAGATGCGCGGGTAGCCCATGACGACCACCTTCGCCGAGGGCGCGCGGTTCCGGATCTGCGCGTACACGCCGTCGAGCAGGCCCGGCAGGGTGTTCTGGGCGTACGCCTTCGCCGTGTTCGTGCGGTTCACGCAGTCCTGGTCCGACCCGAAGGTGCAGGTCGTGATGACGTCGGTGAACCCGGCGTCGTTCCCGCCGATCGAGATGGTCGCCAACGTGGTGGACGCGCTCAACGAGCCCACCTGGTTGTTGAGCACGTCACCCGTGCGCGCACCCGAACAGGCCACGAAGGTGAATGAGGTGACGGAATGCGCGGCGGCCCACAACGCCGGGTAGGAATAGTTGCTGCGTTTGCAGGAACCGCTCGACGAAATGTACGAACCCGTCCCCAATCCGGACGAGTACGAGTCACCGAGAGCGACGTAGTTGACGGCCGCGGGGGCGGCAGCCGCAGGTAGGGCGGTTGACAGGACAGCGGCGGCGGCCAGTGCCGCGATTGCCAGGAAACGCGCAGGGCGCATCGAGGTCTCCCCAGGAGAAGCAACGCAGGGTGTGATGCCGAGCACAACGATTGTTACCAGGGGAGTCGTCTATATAAACAGATCAGGTCAAAAGTCAACGGATCGTGTACCGATCTTGTCGATCTCCACCCACCGCGTCCGCTCCCGAGCGAGGTTCACGTTCGCTAACCCGGTGGACCTAGGATGGTGGACGTGCCGGACACCGACCCCGTCAAGCCGACCCGCCGCGAGCAGATCCTCACGGCAGCGGCCGAGCTCTTCGCCCGCCACGGCTTCCACGGCGTGGGCATCGACGACATCGGCGCGGCCGTCGGCATCTCGGGCCCCGCGCTCTACCGCCACTTCCGCAGCAAGGACGCGATGCTCGGCGAGATGCTGACGTCGATCAGCGAACGCCTGCTCGACGGCGGCCAGGAGCGGGTGGAGGCGTCGACCGGTCCGGACGACGCGCTGCGCGCCCTCGTCGGCTGGCACGTCGACTTCGCCTTGGACGACCCGGCGCTCATCACGGTCCAGATCCGGAACCTGGCGAACCTGACCGACCCGGACCGCCGCCGCGTGCGGGCGTTGCAGCGGCGGTACGTCGAGGTGTGGGTGGAGACCATCCAGCGGACCGTCACGACCGTGGACGAGCCGACCGCCCGCGCCGCCGCGCACGCGGTGTTCGGGCTGATCAACTCCACGCCGCACAGCGCCCACCTCGACCGCGCCCAGATGGCCGCCCTGCTGACCAGGATGGCGCTCGCCTCGCTGACCACCGCGGGCGCTCTCGAGGAAACCCCGGTCCCCTGACCTGCGGCTAAACACCCGACTAGCGATCGAGCGTTGTCATTCCGTAACCTGGCTTGCCAATGGGCGAAGCACCGGCAAACAACAGCGCGCACGAAGGCGGGTGGCCGGGCTTCCGGCTCCTCTCCCGCTTACCGGCGTGGTTCCGATTCCTCCTGGTGGCGCTCGCCGTGTTCGTCTGCGGCGTGATCGCCTCCCGACCGGCGGGCGCGACCGACGACCGGCCGATGAGCGCGGACGTGGCGGCGGCGGCCAAGGCCGTCCAGTCCATGACCAACCCGAGCAGGACGCACAACCCGCTCGACGACTTCCCGAAGGACTTCGGCCAGGTCCAGGGCCGCAACCCGCAGGTCACCACGACCGCGGACGGCACCGTGCGCGCCTACCACCCGGACGGCGAGTGCTCCGGCCCCGCCGGTGAGACCGAGTGGAACTTCGGCCTGGCCTGCAAGGCGCACGACCTCGGCTACGACCTCCTCCGCTACGCGGAGAACAAGGGCCAGCCGCTCGGCCCGGACGCGCGCAGGTCCATCGACGCGCAGCTGTCCCGCGACATGCACGCCCAGTGCCACAACAACCCCCGCGACTCCGAGGCCCAGTGCCACGCCGTGGCGCAGCTCTACGCGGGCGGCCTCGGCTTCAACTCGTGGCGCCAGCGCTGGGGCCCGCCGGGCCACGAGCCGGTGCTCGCCTGGGGCTTCGGCAGCGCCGTGGTCGTGTTCCTCCTGCTGGCCCGCCTGCCGGGCCGCAAGCGCGACAAGGTCACCAAGCTGCCGGTCGACTTCGTCCCGCGCCCCGCGAAGCAGGACCGCTACGCCACGTTCCTCCGCCTGGCCAGCCTCGGCCTCGTCGTGCTCGGCCAGTCCGTGCTCACGGTCATGCACTGGGCGGGCGTGAGCGCCAACTGGCTGTGGCTGCTGACGTGGGTCCTCCAGGCCATCCCGATCTTCTTCTTCGCGGGCGGCCACGCCAACATGCTCGCCTGGCAGGAGATCAAGTCCGACCACGGCGGCTACGGCCGCTACCTGTCCAGCCGCATCGCCTGGCTCCTGCGCCCCGTGCTGGCGTTCGTCCTCGCCTGGCTCGTCCTGCCGCTCCCGCTGGAGTTGCTGGACGTCCCCAAGGTCCGCGTGGAGGCGTTCGGCAGGCTCATCGCGTACCCGCTGTGGTTCCTCGGCGTGTACCTGGTCGCGGTAGCAGTGACCCCGCTGATGGCCTGGCTGCACAGACAACTCCGCCTGGGCACCCCCTTGGTGCTGACCGTCGTGATGGTCACCGTGGACGGCGTGCGGGTCATCTTCGACTGGCGCACGGGCGGCTACCTGAACCTCATGCTCGGCGCGCTGCTGCTCCAGCAGTTGGGCTTCTTCTACGCCGACGGCAGCCTCCAACGGGTGTCCCGCAAGGTCCTCAGCGTCCTCGCCTCCTTGACCGTCCCCGCCCTGCTCGGCCTGATCACCTACGGCGGCTACCCCCGCACGATGATGGCCATGCCCGGCGAGGCGGGCTCGAACCTCAGCCCACCCACCGTCTGCCTGCTCGTCTTGGGCCTGGGCCAGATCTGCCTGGTCGCCCTGTTCCGCGAACGCACCACCCTCTGGCTGTCCGGCAGACGTCAGTGGAGCGTGGTCACCTTCGCCCGCACCGCCCCGATGACCGTGTACCTCGGATACCTCACCGTGCTGGCAGCGGTGGTCGGCGTCCTGGGCCTCCTGGACGCCCCCGACGCGGCCGCGTTCACCGTCGCCGACTGGCTCGCCCGCCCCCGCTGGCTGGCCGTCCTGGTCCTGCTCCTCATGCCGGTCCTGCTGGTGTTCCACCGGTTCGAAAGCCACGCCTCCCGCTCCCCCGGCTTCCACTGGACCTCAGCCGAATCCCACCGCTCCCGCCTGGCGGCCACCCTGGGCGTCGCCTTCGGCGCGTTCGGCGTACTCGGCTTCGTGGCAACGGGTTTCGCGGGCACCACCGCCACCCTGATCGTCTTGCAGGTCGACCCGTTGCAGAACCTGATCCACCTGCTGCTCGGCTGGTACCTGCTCCACATGGCCAGAGCGGGCACATGCCACGGCAGACGCTCGTGGCTGCTCGCCGCGATGGCCTGCGTGCCCCCGCTGCTGGTGCTGGAACCGAACACGCTCGGCGTGGTCCTCCACGTGAGCACGATCGCCTTGGCGCTGCTGGCGGCGGTCGCGAAGCAACACCCAAGTCACCAGGCCGAACACCGGGAGCCAGAGAAGGCGCTCGCCTAGCCAGGCCGGGGTTGTGGGTGCGGTGTGGAGGCCTGGGAGAGGCGCGATCGCCGAGGCGATGAGGGTGACGGCCAGCAGGGCGCTCTGGTGGGTGAGGAAGATCGGGAGCGCTTTTTTGTTGATGTGGCTGGTGTTGGGGAGTTTGGGCTGGATCAGCAGGACCAGGCCGATTTGCGCGATGGCCAGGGATAGGGCTGCCGGGGTGGGTGGGGCGAGGTTCGAGCGTTCGCCTGGCATGCCCACTGCGCTGATGGAGTAGCCGAAGTAGTGGATGGATGCCGCTAGGGCCGCTGCACCGGTCAGGAAGAGGATCAGGCCCCAGGAGCGGCGCATTCCTGTTCGGGCGATGGCTATGCCGAGTTGCCACGGGGCCCACCAGACTGCCAGGACGTTCAGGGAGCCCAGGTTCAGGAGTAGGACGAGGGCGATGGGGATTAGGGCTGCTGCTGTGCCGAGGTGGCGGTCCAGATAGCGGAAGGCCGGGGTTAGGGCTGATAGCAGGATGTAGACGCCGATGAACCAGAGCGGCGTGATTATCAGGTGAACGATTACCAGGAACGTGGTTTGCGGTATCCCTCGAAACCACAGGCCGGCTAGCACCAGGAGCCAGATGCCGAGTAGTGCCCCTACGGCAATGGCTACTCGTTTGACGCGGGCCAGTAAGGGCGAGTGGGAGCGAGCTGCGGAGAAGCCGCCTACGAAGAAGAACAAGCCCAGTGTTTGCAAGACCCAGGAGACCGGGGCAAGAGACGACATGGAACGCAACGGACTGTCGATGGTCATACCGTTCGGGCCAGCCACGAGTGACGTGACCAGCCAGTGGCCCACCACTACGCCGACCACCGCTATTGCCCGGACCGTGTCCACCACCGGATCCCTACCTGGCGCCACGGGACTCACTCTCCTTTGCTTCTCGTTGTTTTAAAATGGCTCGGCATCACCGGCCCCGCACCAAAAACGGGAGCACGCAACCTGGACGACACCCAGACCCCTGGCACCACCCCGATCCTAAGCGCAGTTCGTGCTTTTCAAAGTTTGTCAAGGCGTCTTTCCAGCCTTGACAAACTTTGAAAAGCATCGAAATAATTTGCG